>DRQE01000154.1 GCA_011371515.1 Deltaproteobacteria bacterium | reverse complement strand
AGGGAAGAGGCAAATGTGGTGGTGGGCTCCCGTTTTCTCGAACCATCAGACTACAGACCATCGCTTGCAAGGGGTATGGGCATAGGGCTTTTCTCACGGGTGGTCTCTACAATTCTGGGAACGAGGATTACCGATGCAACATCTGGCTTCAGGGCAACAGACCTTAAGGCAATGAAGTTCCTGAAAGATGTATACCCTGACGACTACCCCGAGGTGGAAGCACTGGTGTTGCTACACAAGGGTGGTTTTGGTATAATGGAGGTTCCTGTAAAGATGCGCTTGCGTCAGGGAGGCAAGTCCTCCATAACCGCGGCAAGGTCAGTATACTATCTTGTAAAGGTGTTACTTGCCATAATGGTGGACATTATGAAGAAGATCGAGCGATGATTCAGATTATATCCATACTCATATCCCTTGCCCTCTTCGTTGCGGTTATAGACCTTATACGAAGAGGGCTTCTTAAAGAGAAGTACTCCGTTCTGTGGCTTGCCTCCATGTTCTTCGTCATAGTGCTCGCCGTGTGGAAGGACCTTCTTGCCAAGGTCTCCGTGCTCGTTGGTGTTGCCTATCCGCCGGCGCTACTTTTTCTTGTGGCATTTCTCTTCGTCATACTCATATTGCTCCATTATTCTGTTGCCATATCCTCCCTGAGTGAGAGAAACAAGGTCCTTGCCCAAGAGATAGCCCTTCTTAAAAACCGTATACACGAAAAACAGGCCTTCCCAGAGGAAAAGAGATGATGGAAAGGATACTTCAGAGCAGACACTTCCACCTCATGTTCTCGCTTTTTCTTGCACTCCTTGTGCTCCTTATATACTCCAATACCTTCTATGCGAGCTTCCACTTCGACGATGCCATGCACATAGTGGAGAACTACCTTATAAGAGACCTTTCCAACTTCTTTGAGATACTCAGAACCCAGCGCGGGGTTACCATGCTCACCTTTGCCCTTAACTATGCAGTGGGTGGGCTCAATGTGTTCGGCTATCATCTGGTAAACACTGCCATACACATAGTAAACGGAATACTGGTATATCTTCTTCTCTATTACACCATAAAACGCTTCGAGACCGTTGAAGAGTGGTGGGCAAAGAAGGTGGCAGCCTTTACGGCACTTCTGTTCGCAGTCCACCCCGTACAGACACAGGCAGTAACCTACATAGTGCAGAGGATGGAGAGCCTTTCCAGTATGTTCTATCTTCTGGGGCTTCTCTGCTTCGTAAAGGCTGTGGACTCCAAGGCATCAACAAAGAGGGCACTGCTTTATGGAGGCGTAGTATTGTTCTACATACTGGGCTTTTATTCCAAAGAGATAGCAGTAACACTACCTGCAATAGTCTTTCTCTATGACCTTTACTTCATAAACAGGGGTAATGTAAAAGGGGTGTTCCAGAGGCTACCACTCTATGGGGTGCTGAGCCTATTGCTCATCTATTTTGTGGTCTCCACCGTTGTGCCTGCAGGTGGCTTTGGAGACCTGAGCAAAGAGGCACAGGCACTCTCCTACAGAGACCCGAGCGCAGGCTTCGGTGTTAAGAGCATCACGCCCCTTGAGTATCTCTATACCCAGTTCAATGTGCTTGTCTATTATATCGTGCTTCTGCTGGTTCCTGTAAACCAGAATCTGGATTACGACTTTCCCATATCTCGTGGACTTTTCGAGACACCTGTGGTAAAAGAAGGAACAGTGTTGAACATACCAATTCCACCGCCAGTGGTATCCCTCGTGATACTGCTCGTTATAATAGGGATAGGCCTGTATCTCTTTTTAAAGGGTAGAAGTGAGGGCTCGCTGCGTAAACTCATGGCGTCATTTTTCATATTCTGGTTCTTCATAATACTTTCACCAACCTCAAGCTTTGTGCCCATAATAGATGTTATATTTGAGCACAGGGTATACCTTGCATCGGTTGGCTTCTTTGCCATATTCGTTTTGTGTATAGATGGCATCTTTGGCTACATGGCTCAAAAAAAGGAGCATAAAGGCATTGAGTGAAAAGACAACGGAATCTGCGATACAGGAAGAGGCAAAGACCGTTCTCATAGCAGAGGACAACGCCATATCGAGAAAGTGCCTTAAGACACACCTTGAGTCCCTCGGCTATGAGGTAATAGCCGATGTGGCTGATGGGGAGGAGGCCGTTGAAGAGGCAAGAAGGCTCAAGCCTTCCTTCATCATACTGGACATAAAGATGCCACGGATGGGGGGTATAGAGGCTGCTCGCGTCATAACGAGTATCTCCCCTGTGCCCATAATACTTATAACAGGGCATGTATCTGAAGAACTGGCTGTAGAGGCAGCAGAGGCAGGGGTATTTGCCTATCTCGTAAAACCCGTAACGAGGAAGCATCTTCTTCCGGCAATAAAACTTGCCTTCTCGCGGTTTGAAGAGTTCAAGCGCCTTGAACAGGAGGTGGCAGACCTCAAAGAGGCACTCGAGGCAAGAAAGCTCATAGAGAAGGCAAAGGGCATACTTATGAAACGCTGCAAGATAGACGAAGAGGCAGCTTACAAACTTCTGCAGACCCATTCGCAGAAAGAGAACAAGAAGATGCACGAGATAGCAAAAATGATTATCGAGGCAAGCAAACTGATATAAAAGTCATGGGATTGTTTGAAAGACTATCACTCGCAACCAGACCACTGAAGTTCATAAGAAGGCTTATAGTGGCCGTAATAGGCTTTACGGTCCTGCTTATAGGCATAGCCCTCATAATACTGCCGGGGCCTGCAACTCTGGTCATCCCTTTAGGGCTCCTCATACTTGCCACAGAGTTCGTCTGGGCAAGGCGGCTTCTTAAAAAGTTCAAAGAGACTGTAAAAAACCTCAACAACAGGGGCAAAAAAACAGACAGTGGAAAAGACGGAGACGAAAAATCCGGTGCCTGAGGGCGACTGGCACAAAAAAGATATAGCCCTTGTGGCAGAGGAACTGGGCACATCTGTTTCCACAGGGCTTTCAGAAGAAGAAGCCCTGCGGCGCCTCAGCCAGTATGGGCCAAACCGTATAAGAGAGGTCAAAAAAGAGGGCAAACTCCAGAAGTTTCTAAAACAGTTCACAGAGTTCATAATCCTCGTCCTAATCGGTGCAGCCATAATCGCAGGGCTTCTTGGCGAATGGATAGACTCTCTTGCAATCCTTGCCATAGTGCTTCTTAACGGTATCATCGGCTACATACAGGAAGAGAAGGCAGAAAAGGTCCTTGAGTCCTTGAAGAAACTCGCTGCCCCCATGGCAAAGGTCATAAGGGATGGCGAACTGCGTCACATAAAGGCGGAAGAGCTCGTCCCGGGAGACCTTATAGTAATAGAGGCAGGCGACATGATACCTGCCGATGCAAGGCTCGTGGAGGCAGAGTTCTTACAGGTGGACGAAGCCCCACTTACGGGAGAGTCCCACGCGGTAACGAAAGACACTGCCACCCTTAGAGACCACGTACCCCTTGCAGACAGACTCAACATGCTCTTTTCAGGCACCACTGCTGTCTATGGAAAGGCAAAGGCAATAGTTGTTGCCACCGGCATGCACACAGAGATAGGCAAGATTGCCACCATGCTCGAAGAGGTAAAGCCCGAGCCCACCCCCTTGCAGAAAAGGCTTGCAGAGTTTGGAAGGCTACTCGTCTACATAGCAGGTGCTGTATGTGCGCTCATATTCTTCATAGGGGTTATGCGTGGAGACCCTGTTCTTGAGATGTTCCTTGTTGCCATAAGCCTTGCAGTGGCTGCCATACCAGAGGGGCTTCCAGCGGTTGTAACCATAGTGCTTGCCCTCGGGGTACAGAGGATGGTTAAAAGGCACGCCCTCATACGGAAACTTCCCTCTGTGGAAACCCTTGGTTCTGCAACCATCGTGGCATCTGACAAGACAGGCACCCTCACACAGAACCAGATGACAGTAAAGAAACTCTACCTTCCAGACGGAAGGGTTGTGGATGTCTCTGGTGCTGGCTACGAGCCTGTGGGCAGCTTCTTCGTGGATGGTAAAGAGATAGAGCCTTCGTCAGATGACTCCCTTAAGTTGCTCTTTGAGGCAGCAGTCATGTGTAATACGGCTGTACTCAAAAAGACCGAAGAGGGCTGGAAGGTCATAGGAGACCCCACAGAGGGTGCCCTCATTACCATGGCATACAAGGCAGGGCTCAAAAAAGAAGAGTTTGAAGAGGGCTTCAGCTTCGTTGCAGAGATACCCTTTGATGCCGAAAGGAAACGGATGACACGGGTCTACAAAAACAAAAAAGACGGCCTGTGGTATGCCTTCACAAAGGGTGCCGTTGAGGTGATACTCAGCCGCTGCACCCATGTGTACATAGATGGAAAGGTAAAAGAGCTCGATGAGGCAACAAAGAAGAAGATTCTTGAGGCAAACCAGAACTTTGCCCATCAGGCACTCCGTGTGCTTGCCATTGCGGTGAGAACATCTGACAGCCCCCTTGATGTGCACCGTGCAGACTCTGTGGAGACAGAGCTCACCTTCCTTGGGCTTACAGGCATGATAGACCCACCAAGGGAAGAGGTCTTCCTTGCCGTGGAAAAGGCAAAAAGAGCAGGCATGATACCCATAATGATAACAGGAGACCACAAAGAGACTGCCGTTGCCATAGCAAAAGAGATTGGCATATTCGAGCAAGGTGACATGGCTCTTACAGGTCAAGAGCTCGATGGCATGAACGAAGAGGAATTCAAAAGGCTTCTGCCAAAGATAAAGGTATATGCAAGGGTGAACCCAGAGCATAAACTCAAGATAGTTCGCGCATGGAAGGAGCGGGGCGACATAATAGCCATGACAGGCGACGGCGTAAACGACGCACCTGCACTGAAAGAGGCAGACATAGGAATAGCCATGGGTATTACAGGAACAGATGTGACCAAGAGTGTTGCCGACATGGTCTTAACAGACGACAACTTTGCCTCCATAGTGGCAGCAGTGGAAGAGGGCAGAGGCATATTCGACAACATCCGCAAGGTGGTCCATTTCCTTCTTTCCTGTAACATAGGGGAGATACTGGTGCTTCTTGTGGCTTCCATCGTGGGCATGCCGTTGCCCCTGCTGCCGGTACAGATTCTCTGGACAAACCTCGTAACCGATGGGCTTCCTGCCCTTGGACTTGCCATGGAAAAGGTTGACCCCACGGTTATGGAAAGAAAACCACGGCCCAAGGACGAGGGCATAGTTACAACGAGGCTTCTTATGGTTATGACCCTTCAGGGCGCGTTCATGGCAGTATGCACCCTTGCGGTCTACTGGGTTGACCTCTATATCTTGGGGGCTTCCGTTGAGGAGGCAAGGACCATAGCCTTTGCCACCCTCGTGTTCTCCCAGAAGTTCCATGTCTTCAACTGCCGTAGCGAGTGGCAATCCATATTCGAGCTCGGTCCCTTTACAAACCGTATGCTGAACCTTGCGGTAGTTCTTATACTGGTCACGCAGGTTCTCATAACCCACATACCCCAGCTTCAGCCAATATTTAAAGTAACACCCCTTAGCCCTGCAAAGTGGCTTCTGGTGCTCATAGCCTCGGTACAGCCACTTATATGGATGGAGATTATAAAGTTTATATACAAAAAGAGCGGCAGGCAGTTGCATCAGCACTGATGCAACGACACTGGTGTGGGTAGATAGCCCCTGTAAATCCTGTAAGGGCTCTGGGCAGGCTAAACTAATCTCTTGGCACCTCAAGCATCCGCTCAAGTGCCACCATCGCCTTCTCTCTTACATCTTCTGGTACTGTTACGATATTCTTCATCTCCCTGAGGCTTTCCACCACATCTTCAAGGGTGGTCAGCTTCATATTCGGGCATATAAGTGTCTTTGAAGGAAGGACGAACTTTTTATCAGGGTTCTCTTTCTTGAGCCTCCAGAGTATGCCCATCTCTGTGCCAACTATTATGGTCTTTGCACTTGTAGAGCGTGCAAACTTGTACATACCCGAGGTGGAGCACACATGGTCTGCAAGGTCCACCACCTCCGGCCTACACTCGGGATGGCAGACAAAGACACTGCCGGGGTTTTCCTCCTTTGCCTTCAGGACCTCTTCAGGGGTGAGTCTATCGTGGGTGGGGCAGAAGCCATCCCACCATTCGAGCTTCTTTTTCGTAAACCGCTGTATGTAGTGGGCAAGGTTTCTGTCTGGCACCATGTATGCCCTGTCTGTATCGAGAGATTCCACCACCCTTACGGCATTTGCAGAGGTGCAGCATATATCACTCAATGCCTTGACCTCTGCCGAGGTATTAACATAGGCAACAACGGGCACTCCCGGGCGTTTTTCACGCTCTTCTCT
>DRQE01000153.1 GCA_011371515.1 Deltaproteobacteria bacterium | reverse complement strand
TATCGTATAGTCCCTGTCAGGAAAGGGGTTGTCCCATGGTTCAAGGGTTGCTTCTTTTATTGCCTTCTCGCCGTACTTCATAAGAAGGATTTTAACATCTGTCCCAAAGAATTTCAAAGAGTTTAAAATAACACCGTAGAGGTTTACAGGGGATAAAATCGGGCTATACTCTCTATAATGGTGGTAGAGAAAGTCATAAGGTTGGACGAAGAATGGTAGAGGGGCTGGTTGATAGAGATTTTCCTCTTGACATAGTTTCGAAATTTCGCAATAATTAAATTATGAAACAGTTGTTCAAGCTACAGGCAGAGATATGTAAGGTGCTTGCCAATCCCAAAAGGCTCGAGGTCCTCTATGTCCTGAAGGATGGTGAGAGGAGTGTGGGAGAGCTTGTGAAACTTCTCGGTATATCCAAGGCGAATCTCTCACAGCATCTTGCGGTGATGCGTTCTGCTGGTATAGTCAACGCAAGGAGGGAAGGGGTCAACATCTACTACAGTGTGGCAAGCAAGAAGATAACCGAGGCATGTGCCATAATGAGGGATGTGCTCATGGAAAAGCTCGAAAAAGACAAAGACATACTCAAGGCACTCCGTAAAGGAAGGGCATAAACAAAACACTAAAGGAGGTATTTCAGATGGACAGGGTAACCATAGTGCTTCAGGATGCACCCTACGGGAACGAGAAGGTGTGGAACGCACTCAGGCTTACTGAGGCACTGCTCACAGAGGGCGTGAGTGTGCGCATATTCCTCTACGGAGACAGCATATCCATGGTCAAAAAAGGGCAGAACCCGCCAAAGGGCTTCTACAACCTTGGGGAGATGATAAAGAACCTCATAGCAAAAGGAGTTGAGTTCAGAACATGCCTTACCTGCACCAAGGCAAGGGGCTTTACCAAAGAAGACATTATAGATGGTGTGGAGATAGGCAAAACACTGGACCTTGCACGCTGGGTAAAGGAAGATCCAAAGGTGCTTGTGTTCTAAAAGCTGGAGGAGGTGGTAGACCATGCATATGGAAAGGTATCTCAGGCTTATAGCAGGCTTCTTTATACTCTTAAGCCTTCTGCTTTATGTGGTTCACTCGAAGTGGTGGCTTCTGTTTACAGCCTTTGTGGGGCTTAATCTTCTACAGTCGGCATTCACAAACTGGTGTCCAATGATGACATTCCTTAAGTATCTTGGTGTGAAATCCTGTGAAGAGGAGGCTCAGAAGAGGCAGTGAAGAAGAGACTTCTAAAGATAGTTGAGCTTGCAACAGACTATCCAAAAGCTGTAATGGCTCTATGCGTAATACTTACCGTTGTGTTTGCACTCCAGATACCGAAGATACGCATAGATACAGACCCTGAGAACATGCTCTCTCCCGATGAGCCCGTAAGGGTGCAGCACACAGAGACCAAGAAGGAGTTCTCCCTCTACGATGTGATAGTCGTTGGTATACTCGATGAATCCACGGAAGAGGGGGTCTTCAAAAAGGAGACCCTTGAGAGGATTGCCCGCATAACAGAGGAGATACAGCGAATAGACGGTGTGGTGGGCGACGACATACTGAGCCTTCTTACAACAGACGACATAGATGCCGCAGGTGGCATGCTCACCATAAAACCACTCCTTGAGGCTGGCGCAGAGGTGGACCCCGAGTGGGTAAAGGAGAGGGCACTGAAGAACCCGCTTCTTAAAGGTGTGATAGTCTCGGAGGATGGAAAACTTACCAGCATATATGTGCCCATAGAGAGGAAAGACCAGAGCTACAGAATCTCTCGGGAGATAGGCTCCATAATAGACAAATACAAGGGCACAGAGGAGTACCACATAACAGGACTACCTGTTGCAGAGGACACCTTCGGGGTGGAGATGTTCAAGGAGATGACCATCTCTGCCCCGCTTGCAGGGCTTCTCATATTCCTTCTGATGCTCTTCTTCTTCCGCAGTGTGGTAAGGGTTACCTCTGCCATGATAGTGGCACTTATGAGTGTTATATGGGCTATGGGGCTTCTCATAGGCACAGGCTTTACGGTACACATAATGAGCTCGATGATACCCGTCTTCCTTATGCCAATAGCTGTTGTTGACTCCATACACATACTGAGCGAGTTTCACGACCGCTACAGCCCTGACAAGGGCGTTAAGGCAACACTGCTCGAGGTTATGGACGAGCTCTTTATTCCAATGCTCTTTACATCAATAACCTCTGCTGCGGGGTTCCTGTCTCTTATAACCACGCCCATACCACCTGTGAGGGTGTTTGGTGCCTTCGTGGCGTTCGGAATACTTGTGGCATGGCTCCTTACGATAACATTCATACCCGCATGGCTTATGCTTACGGCAAAGAAGATGAGGCTTAAAAAGACAGAGCATGCCACCTCAAGCTTCAACGGAATTCTTCAGAGTGCGGGCAGATTCACCATAAGATACTCACGCCCGATAATTGCAGGGGCAGTGGTGGTATTCCTTGCATCCATCTATTTCATAACCTTCACGGTTGTGAACGACAACCCCGTAAAGTGGTTTGCAGAGGGGCATCCCATAAGGGTTGCAGATAAGGTGCTGAACAAACACTTTGGTGGCACCTATATGGCATACCTTGTGCTCGACGGAAAGAAAGAGGGCGCCTTCAAAGACCCAGAGGTTATGGGATACCTTGAAAGGCTCTCAAGTGAGTTGAACAAGCTCGATGTGGTTGGAAAGACCATATCCGTTGCGGATGTGGTGAAGAAGATTTCCTTCGAGCTCTACGAGGAAGACCCCGCTTACAACAGGCTGCCCGATTCGGCAAAGAAGATTTCCCAGTATCTATTCCTCTACGAGATGGCAGGAGACCCTGAAGACCTCTTCCACCTTGTAACACCCTCTTACAGCAAGGCAAATCTGTGGGTGCAGCTGAAAAGTGGCGACAACATGGACATGCAGAAGGTGGTGCAATTTGTGGAAGACTACATGAAGAAAAACCCGCCACCCGAGGAACTGGGCCACTCGTGGGCAGGGCTTACATATCTGAACATGGTCTGGCAGGAGAAGATGGTCTCAGGTATGATAAAGGCTCTTACAGGTGGAGCCATAACGGTGCTCATCATGATGGTGATACTGTTCCGCTCGGTTATATGGGGGCTAATAGCTGTGGTGCCACTTACACTGACCATAGTATTCATCTACGGGCTCGTGGGTATTACCGGTAAGGACTACGACATGCCCATAGCCGTGCTGTCTTCACTTACCCTTGGTGTGTCTGTTGACTTTGCCATACACTTCGTTGGAAGAACCCGTGAGTTCAGGGAGGCAGGCTATGGCTGGAACGAGATTGTAAGCAGGATGTTCGGCGAGCCTGTTAGGGCTATAATAAAGAACATGTTCGTTGTG
>DRQE01000152.1 GCA_011371515.1 Deltaproteobacteria bacterium | reverse complement strand
GACGGGTTGCCACTTCTCTCTGGATGACTTCGGTGTGGGGTTCACCTCTTTCATGTATCTAAGGGAGCTTTCGGTGGACTACATAAAGATAGACGGCTCTTTTGTGAGAAGACTGAAGGAGAACAAAAACGACCAACTGGTGGTGCAGGCAATATCCCACATAGCAAAGGGCATGAACATAAAGACCATTGCAGAGTTCGTAGAGAACGAGGAAAGCCTTGAACTGCTCAAGGAATTTGGTATAGATTATGCACAGGGCTACTACATAGGAAAGCCTTCTCCGTCCATAAACTTCGAAGAAAGAGAGTTCGTAAAAGAGTAGATGCAAAGAGTCCTTTCAACTGTCCTGATTGTTCTGGCAATCCTCGTTACACCTCTGTATGGTGAAGCTGCCTCCATAGGTGAGAAGTTCTCTGGCGAGAGCTACTCCTATACCCTTGGATTCTGGCTCTTCGACGATGTTGCCGAGGCAGAGATAAGCCTTGAGAAGAAAGGAGCCTATTATGTTGCCACCCTCAAGGCACATACGAAGGGGTTTCTTGACTTCATACGCCACAGGGAAGATTCCTATACAGCCATAATGGAGGAGGTGGATGGTGGCAGAAGGTTCAGAACCGTTAAGTTTGAGAAGAACATCAAGCTCGGAAAGAAGGTAAAAAAGACCATAACCGTACTCGACTACAAAGAGAAGATTATAAGATGGCAGAAGTGGCGAAAGGGCAAGAAGATAAAAGAAGGCACCCTTCCAATACCAGAAGGTACCGTCTACGACTGCCCGCTTACAGCCTTCTACAACTTCAGGTTCGGTGTGTACGGCGCCATAAAAGAGGGCGCCCAGTACCGCATAAAGACGCTTCCAAAAGAAGATGGCAAGGAGATAGAAATATACCTTCGCATACTTACGGATAAAGAAAAAGTGAAAAGACGGATCAAGAAGAAGAAAAATCCCTTCCCACAGAGATACTACTTTGCCGATGCAAAGATACCCAAGAAACTGTTCGATTCCAGAAGTGGAAAGGTGGAAATACTCTTCGACGAAGCCCTTATACCCTTCTTTGCCGTTGCAAGGGATGTTATATTCTTCGGCGATGTCAGAGGCGAACTTATTAAACACAAGGTTGAACAAAACGACAATACAGAGCCCTCCGAAAAAGTCTCAAAATAAAAGGACTTGCAAAACTTCTTGACAAAATCCCACAAAAACTGTATAATATTTACACCTTAAGTTGAATAAAGGGTTTCTGTTTGTAATTTGTCCTTTCTGCTTATGGTTTAAAAAAGCACAAAGGGGGGATCATCGGTGAGTGGGCCAACAAGGGTTGACCCCGATTCTTTCTATGGAGAGCTTAAAAGCGAGGGCAGTGAGTTGAGGGAGATTCTCTGGCCCCTTGCGCATCTTACACCCCGTGAGAGGGCGGTCTTTGTGGAGTATCATTACTGGAACACCCACATGAAATTGATAGCAGAAAGCCACAGAATATCCCTTGGGAGGGCTTATGAGATACTTTACAGGGCAGAAAAGAAGATTGCGTCTTCAAGGACACAGGAGAAGAAGAAAGGTGCCAGAGGTTGAAAGGGCAGATAGCCCGCCAGAGCTCTCATGGCTCGATTACAAGACCATAAGGCAGTATCAGTCCATGGGAGATATTCTTGAAGGGTTCAGGAATGGCACCGTAGAACCCCTCTCCGATGAGACGAGAAACGGCTACAACTGGCTCACCAGAGACCCCTGATACCTCGCCTGTCTTAAGGCTCCCACCTCCACACACATAAAGGCACACCCCGAAGGGTGTGCTTTTTTTTGTCTTCCTGCCGCAGGGGTAGAATAAAAAAGCCAAATTTTTCCTTTCAAAACAAAAACTTACAGGATTAGGGGTAGAAAAAATACACCATAGGGTGTCTTGGTTGTATTTACAAACAAATGGAGGTGATTGGTATGGCAAACTACGATTATTTCACCCGTATTGGAGAACTCGAGGACTGGAGGAGGTATCACCCAAGGGGTAGAGAGAAGGTGCTCCTGCGTGAGCCAGAGATGTGTCGGGAATGCCTCAAGACATTCTTGAGCCTCTATCCGCTCAAAAGATGTGTGGACCATGATGGGCTTGAGGAGATATGAGACGCAGAATAGACTGGGCTCGACTGAGAGAGGACTACTCAAGGGGGTTCACTGTGGAAGAGCTTGCAGAGCTATACCACTGCAGCCCCAGAACCATACGCACGAAGATACGCAAAGAGGGCTGGAAAAGAGAGGTAGAGCAGAAGGGTGCGGGCTCTGTTCTCAGAGAACACAGAAGGCTCTGGCAGGAGGTAAAAAAGAGACTCTCGGCAGGGCTTAACAGGGGTGACGAAAAGGAGCTCAAGCTCGCAAAGATAGCAGGCGATGTGCTCCTGAGTGTCATAAAGGGTGAAAAAGAGGTATGGAAGATAGACCCGAAGGAAGACTCTATTACAGAAGAGGAGCTATATGAAGCTACCAAGCAGATGGAACACCTTACGGTATCATCCGGAACAGAGACGCCTGTGGACGGAGAATAAGAGGTTCAAGGTGGTGCCTGCAGGCAGAAGAAGTGGCAAGACAGAGCTTGCAAAGAGAAGGCTCGTCGTGGCACTTGCCGAGAAGAAGCCATGGCAGGACCCACGCTACTTTGCCGCTGCACCCACCCGTGAGCAGGCAAAGAGAATCTTCTGGAAAGACCTCAAAGCCCTTGTGCCCCCGCGCTGGATAAAGAGGGTCTACGAGACGGAGCTCTGTATAGTAACCACCATGGGTTCCGAGCTCTGGGTGGTGGGGCTCGACAGACCAGAGCGAATAGAGGGCATACCATGGGATGGTTGCGTGCTCGATGAATACGCAAACATGAAGCCAGAGACATGGCAGGCACATGTAAGGCCCGCACTCTCGGACAGACAGGGCTGGTGCTGGTTCATAGGCGTGCCAGAGGGGCTCAACCACTACAAAGACCTTGCAGACTATGCCCGAAGAGGCGCAGACCCTGACTGGGGCTTTTATACATGGTTCTCGGAGGACATCCTTCCACCACAGGAGATAGAGGCAGCCCGAAGGGTGCTCGATCCCAAAACCTTCAGGCAGGAATATCAGGCAAGTTTCGAAGGGGCAGTGGGAAGGGTCTACTATCCTTACAGCGCAGAGACCCATCAGGACCCATCTATAGAGATAGAGCAGGGACTACCGCTTATCCTCTGTTGTGACTTCAATGTGGACCCCTGTGTGTGGCTCATCTGCCAGAGCGATGGCAAAAAGGTGTGGGTAATAGATGAGGTGGTAAAGAGGGGTACTTCCACTGTGGAGATGGCAAGGGAGGTCTTGAGACGCTACGGTGACCACAAAAAGGGCATAATCGTATACGGCGATGCCACGGGCGGAAGACGCTCCACCGCTGGCAAAAGCGACTATGCACTGCTCCATGAGATGGGCTTTACAGCCCAGCGCATACCCCGGCAGAACCCTCCCGTAAAGGACAGGGTCAATGCGGTAAACTCCATGCTCTGTAACACCCGTGGAGAAGTAAGACTCACCCATCATCCACGGTGCAGGCACTTAAGAAGAGACCTTGAAACCGTAACATGGCAGAAGGACTCAACAGACATAGACAAGACAGACAACGAAAGGACCCATGCATCGGATGCGCTGGGATACTTCATAGCAAAGGAGTTTCCTGTAAGGATAAAAAGGGCAGTAAACAGGCTGTTCTACAAGTAAAACATGATATTCGGTGATATGTTTTTCAAAGAGGAGTGTGTCCTGTATGACGAAAGAAGAGCTTGAAAGGGTTCATCCCCTGTATGAGGCATGTGTGGCGGAGTGGGAGTTCTTTTTAAGAAGCTACTTTGGTGGCAGGCTTTACAGGGAAGGAGGCTATCTTCTGAAGCATCCCTTCGAGTCCACAGAGAACTACAACCGAAGGAAAGCCACCGCATACTACTACAACTACTGTGGACCCATAGTGGACATAATGGTCTCTCATCTGTTCAGGAAGCCACCGAAGAGGGACTTTGGCAGCCTCTCCAAGGACCCCCTGTTTTCCGCCTTTCTTGACGATTGTGACCTTGAAGGCTCAAGCCTTGCCCGTTTCATGCGCGAGGCACAGCGGTTTGCAAGTATTTATGGAAGGGTCTCCATAGTGGTGGACAAGCCAAGGGTTACTGCCCAGACCCTTGCTGAAGAGATAAGGGGTGGTTTAAGGCCCTATCTTGTGCTTATAACCCCCGAGAATCTTCTCGACTGGCGTTTCCTGAGGCTTCCTTCGGGCAGAGCCGTTCTCGATATGGTGAAGATACGGGAGGAAGACGGGCTCTACAGGATATGGACCCGCACAGGCTGGCAGCTCTGGAAGACAGGGGAAGAGGGTGTTGAGCTCTTGGACAGCGGCAGACACACACTGGGTGAGGTGCCCATTGTAACGCTTTACAACAAAAAGAGCGGGATAAGGATGCTGGGTTTGTCAGACATACAGGACATAGCAGACATAAACAGAAACATCTATTATCTCTGTAGCGATGCCCGTGAAATCATAGAGAACACTGCCTTTCCCATGCTTGCCATACCCTATGAGAAGGGGTCCATGGAGGAAAAGGAGATAGGGCCCAGAAACATCCTCCAGTTCGACCCCTCTGAGCCCAACGCACGGCCCTACTGGCTTGAGGCACCCCACTCGTCTCTTTCCGAGATACGCGAGTGGGTAAGGCAGGACATAGCAGAGATACACCGTATAGCAAAACTCGGCGGTATAAGGGCAACAGAGGAGAGAAGCCAGCCCCAGAGTGGAGTGGCACTTGAGCTCGAACATCAACAGCTACATGCAGTATTGAGCGAGAAGGCAGACAACCTCGAAGAGGCAGAAAGAGAGGTCTTGAGGCTCTGGGCACGCTGGCAGGCAAAAAGGTTCGACGGTACGGTGGACTATCCGGATGAGTTCTCCATAAAGGATCTGGATAGAGAACTCGAGCGGGCGATAAAGGCTATAAGCCTTGGGCTTGAGTCCCGAACATTCCGCAAAGAAGTGGAAAAAAGGCTCATAGATGTGGTTCTGCCAAAGATACCCATAGAGATTAGAAGAAAGATACTGGAGGAGATAGATGGACTACATGGAAAAGAAGGCAGTTGAGGGCGCACAGGCTGTGGCAGCCTCTGTTAAGGGGGTTGACCCACGGCTCTGTTATCTCTTCAACCGCAGGCTTCTTGAAGAGGCAAGAAACTCTATTCTCAAGATTATAGGAAAGATGGGTAGAGAAGGCTGGCAGCGTCTTTCCTTCAGCGACAGGGCTGCCATATGCACCATGGTGGTAAGGGCGCTGCTCGATGAGAAGAGGGTTTGCCAGTTTCTTTCAGGCGAGAAGAGAGGGCTTCTTTAAAGTTTGAAGGGCTCCTCTTTCTCAACCCCCGGAAAGGTGGAGCCCGAAAGGGGGGAATAACTATAAGGAGGTAGCAATGGAGACAACGGAAGAAAGGGTTGAGTTCACACCCCAGCAGCAGGCAAAGGTCCAGCAGCTTATAGACGATGCCTACAGAAGGGCTTTTCAGAAGGCTCTCAAGCAGGCAGCCCCTGAAGAGATGGAAGAGCTTAAAAACGAGCTCCTTCAGTTGAGGGAAGAAAAGAAGAAGGCAGACATACTGCGCACGGTAAGCCGCTTCAATGTGGTGGACCCCGACGAGGTGGTGGAGCTTCTCTCAAAGGATGTTGAACTCGACGAGAAGGGTAGTCCGAGGGTCAGGGGGCAGGATGGGGTGGCACTCGAGGAGTATGTGAGCCTGTGGCTTTCCAGAAGACCCCACCATCTGCGCACGACCCATGGCGGTGGAGGCTCTTACGGGGCAGGCCCTAAAGAACCCAGCCCCCATTACGACCTTTCAGACCCTGCGGTGTGGAGGAATATGCCTGCAGAAGACCTCCACAGATACCTCAAGGAGGGTGTGGACATCCATGCCGGTGGTCGTCTCTACAGGTTCAGGGATGTGGCAAACCCTTTCGTAGAGGCAAGAAGAAGAAAGTTCAAAGGGAGGTGAAGTTTAACCCATGGCAAACGAAGTAACCACAGCAGCCACATCGGCAGGAGAGCTCGTGGCTGCAGAGATAGT
>DRQE01000151.1 GCA_011371515.1 Deltaproteobacteria bacterium | reverse complement strand
TAACGGTTACAGAGGCAGCCCTCGGTGCTATCATAGAGGTACCCACCATAGACGGCCGCACAAAGATAAAGATACCACAGGGTACACAGACAGGACAGAAGTTGAGGATAAGGGGTAAAGGGGTCAAAATGCCTGATGGAACGAGGGGAGACGAGTATGTTTTAATAAAAGTGGTTCTTCCGCCGAAGATAGATGAGAGAGGCAAGAAACTGCTTGAAGAGCTTGGCAGAATAAATCCCTATGACCCGAGGAAGAATTTGTGGTAAAATATAGTAAGACAAACCACGGGGAAGTGGGTTATGTATGAACTCGACGAATTCAGAGAAGAGATGACCCCGAAGGCGCGTGAGCTTGTGAAGCGTGCCATTGAGGAGAGTAAGAAGAGGCAGCACTACTACCTCGGGGTTGAACATCTCTTCATAGCCTTCGCAAAGGTGGAAGAGGAGTTCTTCAAAGAGGTGATGGAGGACTTAAACCTCGATGTCTACCATGTGCTGAACTTCCTCGATGAACACCTCAACATCTCCCGCCAGTATATAGGGCTCGGTTTCAAGATTCCACCAACAACAAGAAACATCTTCCGCCTTGCAAGAGAAGAGGCAAGAAGATGGGGTCGTGACGAGATAGACTCAACAGACCTCTTTATGGCGATATTTCAGGAAAACCACAGCCTGCCTGCGCGTATATTCCGTAGCTTTGGGCTCGACCCTGACTATGTGATGCGCAAGATAACCGTTAAGATACGCACGAAAGAGGAGATGGAAGAGGAGTTCAAAAAAAGATACGAGCTTCCTCCCAACCTCAAGCACTTTGCGGTAAATCTCAACAAACTTGCCCGCTATGACAAGCTGCCTCCAATAATAGGGAGGGACAAAGAGATAGAGCAGGTGATGGAAATACTCTGCCATGTGGAAAGAAGTAACTCGGTTATGCTCATAGGTGAGCCCGGTGTGGGTAAGACTGCCATAGCAGAGGGGCTTGCAAGAAGGATAGAGCTTGAGCCAGAGCGTGTCCCCCCAAGGCTTCGAGGCAAGCAGATAGTTAATCTGCAGATGAACTCCATCGTGGCAGGCACCATATTCCGCGGAATGTTCGAAGATAGAATCGAGAAGATTATAAAAGAGATAAAGGAGCGCAAGAACATAATATTCTTTATAGACGAGGCACACACCCTCATAGGTGCAGGCAGTGCCATGGGTGTGCCCTCTGATGCGGCAAACATATTCAAGTCAACCCTTGCAAGGGGAGAGGTGCAGATAATAGGAGCCACCACACTTGCCGAGTACAAGGAGTTTATAGCAGAGGACGAGGCACTTGCAAGAAGGTTCCGTGTGGTATATGTGGAAGAGCCCTCACTGGAGGAGACAAGAGAGATAGTCATGGGGCTTAAGCCAAGGCTCGAAAGAAACTATTCTGTAAAGATAAGTGACGACGCAATAGATACAGCCCTTGAGATGAGCCAGCGCTATATGCGTAGCCTCAAGATGCCCGATAAGGTCATCGGATGGCTCGATACCGCCTGTGTGAAGGTGGAGATAAATCGCCCGCACGAAGAGGTCACGGGCAACGATGTCATAGAGGTCATCTCGCAGGAGACCAAGATACCGAAGGACATGATATTCAGGGATACCACCGAGCGGTTCAAACACATGGAAGAGGCACTGGCGAGAAGGGTGGTAGGCCAGCACGAGGCAATAGAGGCACTGGCAAAAAGGCTGCGGCTAAACAAGGGTCCCCTCAAGGAGAACTACTCAAAGCCCGATGGCGTGCTGCTTTTCCTTGGACCCACAGGCGTTGGTAAGACAGAGCTGGCAAAGGCACTGGCAGAGTTTCTCTTTGGAGATGAAAAGAAACTCATCAGACTCGACATGAGTGAGTTCAGAGACGGCGGTATAAGTGTCGATAAACTGATAGGTATGCCCCGAGGTATAGTGGGCTCAGAACGGGGCGGTATCCTTACCAATCAGGTAAGGGATAACCCCTATTCGGTAGTACTCCTCGACGAGATAGAGAAGGCACACCCTCATGTGCTGAACCTCTTTCTACAGGTCTTTGACGAAGGCTGGCTTACAGATGGTAGGGGCAAGAGGGTCTACTTCAGTGACACTGTAATAATAATGACCAGTAACCTCGGTGCAGAGGAGTTCAAGAAGTTCACGAAGCCCCTTGGATTCCTGCCAGAGGGGCAGAAGATAGACGACCTTAAGAAGAATGTGATGAGAAAGATCGAGGAGGTCCTCTCACCCGAGTTCCTCAACCGTGTGGACGACATAATCGTCTTCTCACCACTTACAGAGAGCGAGGTCAGAGAAATAACCCTCATGTACCTCGAAAGAATCAAGCACGACATGGCTGGCTATGGCAAGCACCTTGTGGTCACCGATAGTGCGGTGGACACCCTCGTACATCTTGGTTACAACGAAAAATACGGTGCAAGGTTCCTTAAAAGGGTTGTCGATGATAAGGTTAAGATACCCATAACGCTTAAGTGGAAAGAGGCAGAGCTATTTAAGGTGGACTCTGTGGATGGCGACATAAAGGTTGAGTGTGGCGTTACCGCAAGCAGTGGGCTTTAAGGAGGCAGGGGTTTGATAAAACACATACTCGCTGCAGTGGATGGCTCACCCTACACGCGCGGGGTGGGAGGCTGGAGTAGATGGCTTGCCAGAAAGCTCGGTGGAGAGCTTACAGCCCTCCATGTGGTAGACATCGTATCCCTTGAAGGACCTTTCCTTCATGACCTTTCTGGCTCGTTGGGGTTCGAGCCCTTCCTTAACTTTTCTGCAAAGATGAAAGAGGCACTCACATCAAACGGTGAAGCCATATTGAGCTCATTTAAAGAGGAGTGTGAGCAGGCAGGGATTGCCTGTGAGACGAGCCTTTCTTTCGGCATAGTTGCGAACGAGATAGCTGAGAAGGCAAAACTCGGAGACCTCGTGGTACTTGGCAGAAGGGGAGTTAATGCAAGGTTCGACTATGGAACCCTTGGCTCTGTGGCAGAAAGGGTTATAAGAAAGTCGCCGGTGCCTGTGCTCGTGGTGGAAGAAGAGTTCAGAGAGCCTGAAAGACCCCTTCTGTGTTACGACGGCAGTCCCAACTCTGCAAAGGTTATGCACTCTGCAGTGGAGCTTGTAAAAGAGCTTGCACTACCCATTACTGTGCTTACTGTGGCAGAAGAGGGCGAAGAACTCGTAAAAGAGGCGGAAGAGTACATAAAACCCTATGATATAGAGTTTGAGTGTGTTGTGCTCGAAGGAGACCCGCCAACCACCATAGAGAAGTTCTGCAGAGAAAAGGGCAACGACCTTGTCTTCATGGGGGCAAGCCACCACTCAAGGCTTGTTGAGATGGTGCTCGGAAGCACTGCCGAGTACCTCGTAAGAAACCTTTCAGTTGCCGTCTTCCTTGAGCACTGAGCCAATGTACTCAATCTGACCGAAGTAACCTTCCTTCTAACTTTCCTGTAAGTTTTTTACTTGCCACAACAGGTGTTTGTATTGCTTATTTTCCTTTTATATGCTAATTTTTAAAAGATTTACCCTGTAAAGGGGAATCTTACAGAAGGGGTCCTTTAGAGCCATGGCTGTGGAGAGCAAGAATCTACCGGTAGAGAAGATAATGGAGCTGTATGAGGCAGGGGACCTCTCTGCCATAAAGGAGCTTTTACTTACCCTCCATCCAACAGACATAGCCCGCATATTCGAAGAGCTTGAAAGAGAGCAGGTGGTAAGCCTTTTCAGGCTTCTGCCAAAGGATAAGGCATCGGATGTCTTCCTTGAGCTGGAAGACCCGCTCAAGGAGTTCCTTGTGTCTGCCATCTCGGACAAAGAGCTTGTCGAGATAGTAGACGAGATGGAGACCGACGATGCCACCGATGTTATATCAGAGCTATCACATGAGGATGCAAAGAAGGTTCTCGATGGTATAAAAGAGAAGGAATCCATAGAGGTAAGAAAACTTCTCAAGTATCCTGAAGATACCGCCGGTGGAAAGATGCAGGCAGAGCTCGTCTCTGTGAACGAGTCTGCCACTGTTAAACAGGCGGTTCAATCAATAAGGGAGAAGGCAAAGGAGATAACCAATATATCGAATGTGTTCGTCGTGGACGACGAGGGAAAGCTTGTTGGCACCGTGTCTCTGGACAAGCTCATACTGGCAGATGAAGACACGCCCATAAGAGAGATAATGAACACCAAGCCCATAAAAGTTACAACCGATGTAGATCAGGAAGAGGTGGCACGGATGTTCAGAAGATATGACCTTCTGAGCATGCCCGTTGTGGACAAGGAAGGCCACCTTGTTGGTAGAATAACCATAGACGATGTGGTGGATGTTATAGAAGAGGAAATCTTCGAGGACTTCTACAGGGTGGCAAGCCTCAGTGTGGAGGAAAGACCCCTTGACCCACCTTTGAGGTCTATAGCAAGAAGGTCTCCTTGGCTTATACTGAACCTTGCCACTGCATTCGTTGCGGCAAGTGTGGTAAAACTTTTTGAAGATGTCATTGCAAGCCTCGTTATACTTGCAGTGCTCATGCCCGTTGTTGCAGGTGAAGGAGGAAACGCTGCAATGCAGACCGTTACGGTCATAGTAAGGGGGCTTGCCCTTGGAGAGCTTGAGATAAGGAGCACATGGAGGGTTCTGTACAAAGAGGCTCTCGTTGGGCTCGGTAACGGCATAATAGTTGGAAGCGTTGCAGGTCTTATAGCCTATCTTCTGGGCACTAATGTGATGGTGGGGGTGTTGTTGTTTCTCTCTATGGCAGTGAACCTCTTCATTGCAGGCCTGTGTGGTGCGGTTATACCGCTGGTTCTCAAGTGGCTTAAGGCAGACCCTGCATTGAGCTCGAGCATATTCGTTACCACATGCACCGATGTGGCAGGTTTCTTCACCTTTCTTGGGCTTGGTGCCCTATTTATAAAACTGGGGCTACTATGAAAAGGGGCTACATAAAGACAGAAGCCATCGTGCTGCGCTCTACCGATTACTCGGAGTCTGACAGGATTCTTACCCTTCTTACCGGCACCCATGGAAAACTCTCTGCCATCGCAAGGGGTGCCAAAAGGAGCAGACGCAGGTTTGTTGGCAGCCTCGATGTAATATGTCTTGTGGATGTGGTGCTTTTCAGAAATAAATCAATGGAGCTTGCAAGGCTCGATGCAGCAAAACTTGTCGACCCCTACGGTGAGCTTAAAGGTGATATGGAACGGCTGGGCTATGCATCCTACATGGTAGAGCTTACAGATGAGTTTGTCCCCCCTGACGAGCCGAATGAAGCCATGTTCGAGCATCTCAAGGGCTTTCTCGGTATGCTCAAGAGCGCTGAGTCT
>DRQE01000150.1 GCA_011371515.1 Deltaproteobacteria bacterium | reverse complement strand
CCTTGTACTTTTCGGCAAGTCCCTTAAGTTCGTTGTTAAGCCTTCTCAGAAGTATCTTTACAGCGCCACCAAAGTCGTAGACCATGGTGAACCACTTCGAGTATATCTCCATACCGTGGTTACCAGCGTATATTATCTCCTCTATATCCACGCGCTCCATCACATCCTTCAGGGTTCTACCGCTTATCACCACCACATTGTAAAAACGGGTGAGTACTCGCAGAAGCTCGTGTATCTCGTAGCTCATGTATGCTCTTTCGGGCCTTGCCACTATGGGGGTTAGTGTGCCATCGTAGTCGAAAAAGAGCGTGGGCTTTGTGTGAAGCCTCTCTCTGAAGGCTTGAAGATTTTTGAAAAGGTATTTATCCTCTTTGTTCATTTAGTTCTTCTTATCTCCCTGAGTATGCCGTCAACCCAGCGGTATATATCGTTTTTCCTAACATGGCTGCGTGCCCGTTTCATGAGTCTCTGTCTTTCCCTATCAGACATCTCAAGTGCCATCTTTATGGTGTCTGCATAGTTCTCTGTTGCATAGGGGTTTACGGTGATAACCCCCGGCACATCCTCCGACACCCCTGCAAAAAGGCTTACCAGCACCACACCACCCATGTCTATCTGTGAGGCTATGTATTCCTTTGCCACAAGGTTCATACCGTCATAGACACTGCTTATCATAAGTAGGTCTGCCCCGCGGTAGAGCCCTGCGAGTTCCTCGTGGGTGAACTTCTTCTCTATGTACTCTATGGGACGCCAGTCTCCCGTGGCAAAGCGGCTGTTTATGGAATAGACCTTCCTTCTTACAGTCTCCATGTAGTCGAGATATGTATCGGACACTCTCGTGGGCACGGCAATCTGGACAAAGCTGAACCTTCTTTTGAACTCGGGATACTTATCAAAGAAAAGCTCAAGCGCAGATAGCCCCCTTATAATGCCCTTTGTATAGTCCAGCCTATCCACACTAAGCCCCATAAGACGGCCCTGAAGGTTCCTTTCCTTTTTGAACCTTCTTAAGAACCTTTCGGCCTTGCGTGAAAGGGCTGCCTCTTCGAACCAGCCATAGTCTATGCTTATGGGAAATGCCCTTACCCTCGTCCGTCCTCTTTCGGTATAGACCACATCTCCTTCTATGGTTGCCTCGTCTTTGAGCTCGAGCTCAACACATCGCAGAAAGTTTCTTGTAAACGCCTCTATCTGAAAACCCAGAAGGTCGTTTGCAAGAAGCCCCCTTAAGATTTCCTTCCTGTGGGGACATGCCCTGAAGACATCATAAGGAGGCCATGGTATGTGCCAGAAAAGAGATAGCTTAAGGGAGGGATTCTTCTTTTTTATGTAGCCCGCACAGAGTGCCAGATGATAGTCCTGTAACCACACAAGTGTTTTTCTTCCATCTGCCTCTTCCACAACAGCCTCTGCAAAGAGCTGGTTGACCTTTCTGTAGCTATCCCAGTAGCTATCTCTGAGGTAGACCCTGTCGAGTGTTATGTGGCAGAGAGGCCAGAGAAAGCTATTTGAGTATCCGTCGTAATAGTCTTCAAAGTCTTTTGTGCTTATGGGTACAAGTCTCATCGTGTAGGATGGGGCTTCAGGTGGTACCTCCACCTTTATGCCCCTTCGCGCCCTCGTGGAGGCTATCCACACGCCCCTTGCAGAACACATCACAGGATCAAGGGCTGAGACAAGCCCCCCAACGGTCTTTTCAAGTCTTCCATCTCTTTTAATCGTATAGGGTTCCCTGTTGGATACCACTATAAGGGAAGACCTTCTTCTATTACCTCTCATAGCCTCCTCTCTGTTTGCGGATCAAAAAGGTGTATCCTTTCGGGTATGAGTTTGAAATATACCCTCTGGCCCGCCCTTATATCTTCAAGCTCTGTTCTTACCATAAGTCTCGAACCATTATACACAATCTCAACCAGTTGATACACCCCCAAGGGTTCGGCCACATCTACCACTGCTTCTACCATCGAGGGCGAAGGCGTGCTTGAAAGCTCCACATCCTCTGGTCTTATACCTGCAAGCATTCTGTCCTTGAACTCTCTATCCCGAGCAAGCTCAACCCTTATACCCTTTACATCTACAACAGGTGGCATGCGTGAGACAAGCCTTGCCTCCATTACATTCATCGGAGGGCTTCCTATAAAGCGTGCAACGAACAGGTTTGCAGGACGGCGGTAAAGCTCTATTGCCGGACCACACTGCTGAATCCTACCCCCGTGGAATACAGCAACCCTGTCGGAAAGGCTCATTGCCTCTTCCTGATCATGGGTTACATAAATGGTGGTTATGGACAACTCTCTGTGGAGTCTTTTAAGCTCGGTCCTCATGGTAATCCTTAAGCGCGCATCAAGATTGCTCAGGGGTTCGTCCATAAGGAATACCCTTGGCCTTCTGACTATGGCTCTACCAAGGGCAACCCGCTGGCGCTCTCCACCAGAAAGCTGGGAGGGTCTTTTGGCCAGATGCCTTTCAAGCCCAACAAGGGCTGCAACCTTTCTAACCTCCTCTTCTACTACATGATGGCTCTCTTTTCTTACACGCAAAGGAAAGGCGATATTCTCGAAGACACTCATGTGTGGGTAGAGGGCATAACTCTGGAAGACCATTGCCACATCACGCTGTGGAGGAGGAAGGTCTGTAACATCCCTGTCGTCGAAGTATATCCTGCCTGTGGTGGGTTCTTCAAGGCCTGCCACTATGTTTAAAAGTGTTGACTTTCCGCATCCACTGGGACCGAGGAAGGTAAAGAACTCTCCCTTCTCTATCAGAAGGTCAACCCCCTTTATGACCTCTGTGCCATCGAAGCTCTTTCTTATCCCCTTAAGCTCTACCTTTGTCATCTCTTAACGGCTCCTGCTGTAAGCCCCTCGATGATTCTGCGCTGGAATAGAAACACAAGCAACACCACCGGCACCGTAACTATCACAGAGGCTGCAGCAATCTCTGCCCATGGCATCTCGTGAACACCGGGGAATAGGGCTATCTCAACAGGCACGGTTCGTGCCCTCACCGTGGATGTGAAGGTCAGCGCAAAGAGAAACTCGTTCCACGCGAATATGAATACCAGTATGGCAGTGGCAAAAAGCCCCGGAGCTGCCACCGGCAGGAATATCCTATAAAATATCTGAAAACTGGTGCATCCGTCAACCCGTGCCGAAAGATAGAGCTCACGCGGAATGGAACGGAAAAAGTTGGTAAGTATCCATATGGTAAGGGGCAGACTGAAGGTGGTGTATGTTATTATAAGTGCCAGAACGGTATCCCTCAGACCGAGTTCCCTTATTATTATGTAAAGCGGGCTCACAGTGGATATGGGCGGAAACATGGACACTGTAAGAACAAACCCAAGGAAAAGATAGCCACCCCTTGGCTTTAATACGGCAAGACCAAAGGCTGCAAGAGAACCCACGAGAATAGAAAGCACAGTCGTCAAAGAGGCAACGACAAGACTGTTAAGAATAATCCTTCCAAAGGGCCTGTCTGAAAAGACGCTTATGTAGTTATCAAGCGTGGGGCTTGCAGGTAGAAGCGGGGGCAGTGTTGCAAGCTCTGCAGATGGTTTGAAGGATGTTATAATCTGCCACACAAAGGGTGCAACAGACCACAGAACAACCACACAAAGCACCAGCCAGTTAAGAGCCTTTTTTAAAGTTCTACTCATCTACTTAAAAGCCTCACATAGAACACACTTATAAAACCCACGCAGAGGAATACCACCATGGCTATGGTAGAGCCATAGCCAAACTGCAGTGTCTGGAAGAGCACCTTATAGGCATATATGGAAAGGGTCTCGGTTGTGTTGGCAGGCCCTCCTCCTGTGAGCACATAGATTGCATCGAACACACGAAAGGCATCTATGGTTCTGAAAAGAAGCACCACGAGGATTACCGGTTTAAGCAATGGTAGCGTTATACGCCAGAATATATAGAGGCTGCCTGCTCCGTCCACCATGGCAGACCTGTATAGCTCACGGGGTATTACCTGCAGGCCTGCCATAAGGATAAGTGCCACAAAGGGCGTGGTCTTCCACACATCCATAAGCACTGCCGCATTGAGTGCCCAGAAGGGGCTTCCAAGCCAATTTACATCCACACCGAGAAGGTAGTTTATGATGCCAAAGTCTGTGTTGTACATCCACTCCCACATCCTTGCAGAAACAACCGTTGGCAACGCCCATGGCAGAAGCACAAGGGCGCGCACGATGCCTCTGCCAGAGAATGCCCTCTGCAAAGAGAGGGCAACCACCATGCCGAGAACGAGCTCAAGCCCCACAGATAGCACCGTAAAGTAGACCGTATTCCATAGAGCCCTCAAGAACCGCTCATCCTGCAGGAGAAAGGCATAGTTTTCAAGCCCGCTGAACCTTGATATGTCGAATATCAGGTGTCTTCTGTGAAGGCTCAGCCAGAAGACATAAAAAAGAGGATAGACCGTTACGAAAAGCAGTACCACTGCCGCAGGAAGAAGAAACCTGTAGCCCTCCCGCCTGTCTTTCATCTTTCCTCCAGCTTGAGGATATATTCCACCTGTCTCTGTATGGAGCGGAGCGCCTCCTCGGGGCTCTTAAGCCCTGTTATGGCTGCGCTGAACTCGGGCTGAAGCACTTGGGTTATCATCATGTAATAGGGGGTTTCAGGGCGTGGCCTTGCACGCTCGAACACGGGGTAGAGCTCCACAATGAATGGCTGTGCCCTTCTGAGTTCCTCGTCTTCATAGAGGCTTCGCCTCGGTGGTCTGTAGCCCATCTTTATGGACATCTCTTTCTGCACCTCATAGGAGGTAAGGTATCTTACCAGTCTCTCTGCTGCTTCAGGGTGTGGGGAGTATCTGTTCACCCCGAGCTGCCAGCCACCAAGGGTTGCGGCAGAGCTGTAGCCCTCGAAGGCTGGAAGCACCGTAACACCCACCTTACCCTTTACGGCAGAGCCCTCTCTTTCGAATATCTTCCATGCGTATGGCCAGTTGCGCATAAAGATTGCCCTTCCGGAACCAAATATATGGCGGGTGGTCTCCTCCATAGCGGTCGTTACAAGTGGTGGGCTTACCCTGTAGGTGTGTATGAGGTCATAGATGAACTGTAATGCCTCTATGTTCTCTTTCTTCAGGGCATTGAACCTGCCATCCTCGTCGATGAGTCCTCCGCCTCTGCTCCACATGTATTCCATAACATTACATACAAGCCCCTCGTACTGTTTACCCTGCCAGATGAAGCCATATATGTCTTTCTCTTTCTCCATTATTAACTTTGCAGTTGAGACAAGCTCCTGCCATGTGCGGGGCACCGGCATGGAGTACTTTTCAAGAAGGTCCTTTCTGTAGTAGAGAAGCCCTGCGTCTATGTACCACGGAATGGCATATACACTGCCCTGATATGTAACGGCAGAGATGGGACCAGCAAAGAAGTCTTCCCTTTCTTCTGGTGGGAATATGCCGTCCAGTGGGCGCAGCCAGCCTGCCCTTGCGAATTCTTCAACCCAGATGACGTCCATGGAAAGGACATCGAACTCAGGGCTTCCTGCTTCGAGGTTTATCACATAGAACTGGTGCTGTTCATCTGTTGAGGCAGGCAACACCTCGTCTTTTACCTTTATGTCAGGGTTTTCCGCCTCGAAGCGGGCAAGTATTGCCCTAAGTGCTTCCGGCCCACCTGCAAGTTTTCCGTGCTTGAAGACGATGGTTACAGTCTCCTCCGTGGCTTCCCTCTTTTCTGTCTGGCAGGAGGTAAGCGCCACTGCAAGAAGAAAAAGCAGAGAGGCTAACTTTAAAAGCCTTTTTCGGGGTTTACGGGGCATCTGTGGCCGGACTTTTTAAATGTATATCACGCTCGAGTCCCTGTTCTCCATGGCAATCCACAGGGAGAGGTAGTGCTTTATGTGTCCTGTTATAAGGAAGTTTCTCCTTATATGTTCCTTCCCAGCCTTACCCATCTGCTCTGCAAGGGCAGGGTTCTGTAGAAGCTGTCTGATTCTGAAGGCCGTACCCTCTATGGAGTGCACAAGGTAGCCTGTAACCCCATCTATAACCTGAAGAGGAATGCCGCCAACATCGCCTGCTATGACAGGGCGCTCTTTCCATAGGGCTTCTGCCACTACAAGGCCAAAGCCCTCTTTGGTGGACTTCTGGAGCACTATGGTTGCACCCCTCTGCAGGGCGTTTATCTCCTTATCGCTGAAAGGTGGTAGCAGAAGGATATGTATGTCAGGATGGCCTGCTGCCTTCTCCTGCACCTGTGCAAGCACCCTTTCGCCTTCAGGGTCGTCTGTTGCAGTGCCTCCGGCAAGAACGAGTCTGCAGTCATGGTACTTTCTTACGAGCAGAAAGGCATCTATAACACCAAGGGGATCCTTGAAGGGGTCGAACCTTGAGACCTGAAGAATAACAGGCTTGTCCCTTGGAATGTTGAACCTCTCATATACTTCTGCCACCTCTTCTTCTGTAAGGTCGCGGTTTTTCTCACTCAACGGATCTATCGATGGAGGTATCATGAACTGGGGTATCCTCAGGGACTGGGCAAACTTGGCGGCAGAAAATATGGCGGCATCGTATTTTTCAACATGCTTTTTGAGTATATACCATGTTGCCTTATCCGGTGCGGATATGTCTATATGGCAGCGCCATATCCAGAGCCCCTCTTTCTTCTTGTCTATTAGCATCGCTGGCTGGGGGTCGTGTATGAAGACACAGTCTGCCTCAAGGTCCATCTTCTGTGCGTTCCGCTCGTTCACGGCCTCGTAGGTCTCCCACATGCGCCGTGTTATCATGAGCCCTTGGCCCTGAAGGCTGTTGTGAATCCTCTTTGTAACCTCAAAGAAGGGTTTGGTGCCCTTTATAACCTTCCACTCGGTCTTTATCCCCAGAGAGTTGAAAAGTGGCACCATCCTTTGCAGAAGCTCTGCAACCCCACCGCCTGTAGATGTGGAGTTCACATGGATGAACTTTCTGCCCTCAAGCCTTCTTGCCATCGCCTCTATGAGCCTCAATTCACCCGGCTCTGCAATGTTGCGATATTCATCAAGCACCATGACACCTTGCCTCCACTATTTCTATAATCTTTTCCCTCAGCATCTCTGTGGTATACATGTATGGGTCAAGGGAGCGTATCCTGCAGGCAACCTGCTTGCATGCCTGCTCTTCGCAATCTTCGAAGAAACGGCTAAAATCATCGAGCGCTTTACCAAGCCTCAGGCGTGCCTCGTAGAAGTGGAAGTATATGCTCGATGTGTGGACCTCCTTTAATGCCTCGAGAAACTCCTGAAGGGTTGCTGCCGTAAGGTGTGTCTCGGCAACAAGGGTTATACCCTCGTTAAAGAAGAACTCCTTGCCCTTTATAACAGGCCTTGGAGCAGGATACTCCTTGAGATGCTCCGTTATTATGCGCAGTATCTCACTTCTTATGTCCTCCATGTTGGTGAACTCAAAGGGGTTGAGGTTTGCAAGCCTTTCTGCCAGAATCTTGTCCTCCAAGGCATCTGCAGCCCATATGGCAAAGTCATTTGGATATTCAGGCAACCTTATATGGGGCTTTAGGAAGTACTGATGCATGTGATGGAATATGGAGGCAGGGCTCACGTTCCTTATAATCTCGGCAAACTCTATAAGGTCACTTGCCCTTCGCCCTGTCATCCTTACAAGGGCTGTACACTCGTAAAATTTGAAAGGTTCCATCTTCTCAGTCCCCCTGTTCTTTTCTCAAATATATTGTTCGGACGGGAAAGGGAATTTCTACACCCTCTTCCTTGAATCTTTTAAATATTCTCTTTCTTAGCTCATGCTGGACCAGATACTGGTCTACGAACTCTTCCACCTGACATATAAGGGTAAAGTCCAGCGAGAAGTCTCCAAACCCCGGGATAAACCTTACAAAGGGCTTTGGCTCTGCCAGAAGCCCCGGTACCTCACGGGCTGCCTTGAGGGTCTCCTCTATGAGTATCTGTTCTATCTTGTCAGGGTCTTCGTTGTAGCTCACCCCTATGGGTATGAGCAGAGACATCCTCTTTTCTGGCATGTTGAAGTTTGTTATAACGCTCTGGGCAAGTTTGCTGTTCGGTATGACCACTATATTGTTCTGTAGCTTTCTTATCCTCGTCGTCCTCCAGCCTATATCCACCACATAGCCCTCTTCACCGCTGTCAAGTTTCACATAGTCGCCCACCTTGAGGGGTCTTTCAAGCAGTATGTGGAGCCCTGCAAAGAGGTTTGAGAGGGTATCCTGCAGAGCCAGTGCCACGGCAAGTCCACCCACACCAAGGGCTGTGATAAGCGGAGTTATTGAGATTCCAAGGGTGTTGAAGATTACGAGCATCCCTATGGAGAGTACCAGTATGTTTATAATTGCTCTGGAAAGCCCCGGGGCAGGCACACTTGCAGAGGAGCGGTCTATATAGTACTGCACTATGCGAGAAAGCAGTGAAGCCGTAGCATAGCTCACAGAGAATATAATGAGTATGTATATAATCTTTAGCCCGTAGTTTACATACTTTTCAGGAAACCCTGATGTGGCAAGTGCTATGTAGAATGCTATTGCAAGTACCCAGTAGATGGAGGGATGTCTGAGGGTTGAGAGCACAAGGTTATCGAGCTCTGTGCTCGTCTTTCTTGCCCAGCTGTCT
>DRQE01000149.1 GCA_011371515.1 Deltaproteobacteria bacterium | reverse complement strand
GTGGGACTTAAGTGTTTAAGCACATCTGCGGCAAGCTCCTCGCCAAGAAGCAGCAGCACTATTGCCGCCTTATCAATCCCTTTTATTGAATCCTTCTCTGGCATCGCCTTACTCCTTGAGCCAGTTCTTTATCACAATGGCAGCCTGCTGCGGGTTCTGTCTTACAAGTTCTTTAAGCCTTTCAGCCTCTCCGCCTCTGCCACTTTCGAGCATCTTCTTATCCTCACCCTTTTCAAGTGCAAGTCTACCCTCTGCAAGGCTCTTCTGTATGGAATCGAGTGCCCTGTTCTCTTCAACCACCCTTCTTATAATGGGGCGTATAACGAACAGGAATATAACCAGCATCAGCACCCCTGCTATGGCTATCCTTATGATGTCCTTTATAAGATAGGGTGGTATCATGCTTGCCGTTGCCTCAACGCCTTCTGTGGTAACCACAGTATCAGGTGCAAAGGGAATGTTCTCTACCGTAATGGTGTCTCCCCTTTCCTCTGAAAAGCCAACGGCATTTTTCACGATGTTTGTGAACTTGTTAATCTCCTCTTCTGTTCTTGGTATGTATTTCTTCTCTTCCGTGCCATCGTCCTTTGTTATGGTTTCGTACTTACCGTCTATAAGCACTGCCACGGCAACGCGTTTTATCCTTCCATCGGGCTCGACGGTTTTGCTTATCTTTCTGCTTATCTCGTAGTTTATAATCTCGTTCTGTCGCTGAGAGGTGCGTGTACCAATGCCAGACTGTGCCTGCTGTGTGCCTCCCGGTGTGTTTGAGACAACCCCCGGAATACCACCTTCTGTCATACCGGTCGATTTTTCGAGTGTTCTCTGCTCACTTCTTGCCACTTGACTGTCAGGGTCAAAGCTCTCTTCCGTTGTCTCAACCCTTTTTGCCTCAAGCTCCACAGATACCCTTGCAACCACCTTACCCTTACCAACGGCTCTCTCAAGCATGGTCTGCACCTTCTGTTCCAGCTCTCTTTCAAGCTCTCTCTTCCTTGCAATGTAGACCTGTGAGAACTCCTCGCCCTCTTCTGGCCTCGTCCAGAGTCTGCCCTGTGTGTCCACAAGGGTTATGTCTTCTGGGCTGAGCTCTGGCAGACTCGATGCCACAAGGTGCACTATGCTCTGCACCTCGCTTCCCGTAAGTGCCACCCCCGGTTTGAGCTTTACCACAACAGATGCCCTTGCCTTTTTCTCCTCTTCGAGAAATGCCGTATCTTCAGGCAGCACAAGGTGTACCCTTGCACCTTCAACCTTTCGCATCTGTGTTATCGTTCTTGCAAGCTCTCCTTGGAGTGCCCTCACATAGTTGACCTTCTGTGCAAACTCTGTAATACCGAAGCCTGTCTTATCGAATATCTCAAAGCCCACGCCTCCGCCCCGTGGCAGCCCCTCGCCTGCAAGCTCAATCCTTACCTCATAGAGTCTATCCTCTGGCACCTTTATAAGGCCTGCTTCAACCTTATAGGGAATCCTCTTTTCCCTGAGCTTGGTGATGATAGCGCTCATGTCATCATCACTCAAACCGGTGTAAAGCACCCTGTAGTCCGTACTGCCCGCCCACAGAAAGACAGCAACGAGCCCTGCTATGGCAAGGGCTACGACCGCACCATATATAAGAAGGGATCTTGTATTCTTGGGCTTTTCCTGTGTCTCAGCCATGGCTTATATCTGCATCCTCATTATCTCTTCGTATGCCTTAACCAGCTTGTTTCTAACCTGCAGCATGAGATTGAAAGACACATTTGCCTTCTCTATGGCTATCATCGCATCGTGCACATTCTTGAGCTCTCCTGTTGCAAGCCCCTCTATGGCGCTCTCTGCCTCTTTCTGCAGTTTGTTAACCCTGTCTATGGAATCTTTGAGCATCTGCCCAAAATCTTCAGAGGGTTTTGCTTCCTTTGTGCCTTGCTGAATCTCTATCTGCTGCTGGGTTATAGGCTTTATGGAGTCTGTCATCTTAAACTCCCCTTTTTATGTTATGATTTCAAGTGCCTTGGAAATCATCGCCTTTGTTGCCTTAAGAGCCGATACATTAGCCTCATAGCTTCTAACAGCGGTCATCATGTTGACCATCTCTTCGAGTGGGTTCACATTGGGATACATTACATATCCCTCATCGTTCGCATCGGGGTGTGATGGGTCATAGACCATTCTGAAGGGTCTTGCATCTTCCACCACATCCACCACACGCACACCGGTAAGTGTGCTTCTGCCTGCAACCCTGAGTGCCTCCTCGAAGGGATAGGTGGAAAAGACCACATCCCTTCTTCTGTAGGGTGTGCCCTCGGGGGTGCGTGTTGTGTTCATGTTTGCAAGGTTGCTGGCTATTACATTGAGTCTTATCCTCTGTGATGTAAGTGCCTGAGCCGATATGGCGAAACTGTCAAACATGGCTTACTTACCTCCTTCCTTTATGGCTGTCATAAGGTGTGAGAACTTGTGTTTTATCAGCTTTGCCAGCATACTGTACATGGTGGCATTTTCTGAAAGTCTTACTATCTCCTCATCAATGTTTACCGTATTGCCGTCGAGCCCCTTTGTGGCTGAACCACGCTCGATTACGGTTACACTTCCCAGGGCTCCTCTCTCACCCATGTGCAGTGGATGGGTCTTTACAGGCACAATGGAGCCCTTTCTCTGTTCCACCTCTTTTTTCAGTTCCACCTCAAAGCGTATGTCCTTTGCCTTGTAGCCCGGTGTTTCTGCGTTGGCAATGTTCGATGTAATGAGCTTATGCTTCATGTAGCGAAGGTCCATTGCTGTCTGCAGTATGGTAATGGTCTTTCCAAAAAGATTACTCATGGCAAAACACCTCCTCACAGTCTATACAAAGCAATACCCATACCAGCTGTAACGACCTGTTTTTGTTCATCTTTTCATGCTCCTTCCCACAGGTGGTGGAAAATTGTACCTATCTTGTGGGAAAAAATTGCCCGTATTCTTTCAGTTTATTTCTAAGTGTTCTTACCGATATACCAAGTATCTTTGCCGCCTGTGTTCTGTTCCAGCCCACTTCTTCAAGGGTCCTGTATATGAGCCTTTTCTCCATCTCCGAAAGGCTCATTGGCTCTGTGGGGCTACTTTTGTCCGTCTCGCCGGATTGCGGCATAGGGCAGCCTGCCTCCTCTGTGGATATGTGCTCCACATCTATGGTAGTCCCGCCTGCCAGAAGTACTGCCCTTTCCATTGTGTTCTCAAGCTCTCGCACATTGCCCTTCCACTCAAGCCTCTTAAGTAGTGCCAGTGCCTCCTCTGATATGTGCTCTATGTGTTTTGAATACTTCTTTGCGAAACGCCTTACAAAATACTCTGCAAGGTAGGCTATGTCTTCCCTTCTCTCTCTAAGGGGTGGAATATGTATGGGAAATATGTTGAGCCTGTAGTATAGATCCTCACGGAATCTGCCACTTTTTACCTCTTCTTTAAGGTCTCTGTTGGTAGTTGCAATAATCCTTATGTTAAGCGGGATGGGTCTTGCCCCACCCACCCTTTCTACCTCCTTTTCCTGCAGCACCCTTAAGAGTTTTGCCTGTAGCTTTATATCCATCTCGCTTATCTCGTCAAGCAATATGGTTCCATAGTTTGCCTGCTCGAACTTTCCACACCTCTGGCTTACAGCTCCTGTGAATGCACCCCGTTCATGCCCAAAAAGTTCACTTTCCAGAAGATTTTCAGGTATGGCGGCACAATTGACTGCCACAAAGGGTTTGTCCTTTCTCGGGCTGTGCTGGTGTATGAAGCGGGCAAGCAGTTCTTTGCCCGTGCCACTTTCGCCTGTTATGAGCACAGTGGCGTCACTTCTGGCAACTGTCTTTGCCATGGAAAGTATGTGCTTCATAGCCTGAGAGTTCGTGAGCACCTTCCTGCCGTTGTCCAGAGAGAACTCCGTATTTACAGCCTTCTCCACTATCTCTTCAAGCACATCGAGTGAGAAGGGTTTTATGAGAAAGTCCACCGCCCCTTCCTTTACAGCCTCAACAGCCTTCTCCACCGTTCCGAAGGCTGTTATCAGAAGAACAGGTGTAAGTGGGGAGAGCTTTTTAATCTCTTTGAGGACCTCAACGCCGTCTTTACCCGGCATCTTGAGGTCACTTATAACCATGTTGTAGGTATTTCTGCTGAATAGCTCAAGGGCTTTGTCTCCTGTGGAGACCACATCCACCTCGTAGCCCCTTCTTATGAGAGCCTCCCTGAGTGCATACCTTACCTCTGGTTCGTCATCCACCACGAGTATGTTATTCATCAGCCACTCACCTCCTTGTCTGTGGAAGATGGTATCTCCACATAGAATGTGGCACCC
>DRQE01000148.1 GCA_011371515.1 Deltaproteobacteria bacterium | reverse complement strand
TTGCAAGAAAAATAGCAGAGTACTTCAGGAAGGAGGCAGAATAGACATGCGTTTCCCCATATACAGACCAAGAAGGTTAAGAAGGAACGCCACACTCAGGGCGATGGTTGCAGAAACGGTGCTCACCCCCGAGGACTTCATACTGCCACTCTTCGTGATATACGGTAAGGGGGTTAAAAACCCGATACCGTCCATGCCGGGACACTTTCAGCTCTCCCCAGAGCTTGCAGCCTCAAAGGCAAAGGAGGCATGGGAGCTTGGGATACCTGCGGTAATCCTTTTCGGCATACCAGAGCACAAAGACGAGGTGGGCAGTTCCGCCCTCGATCCAGATGCCCCTGTGCAGCTTGCTATAAAGGAGATAAAGGAGAAGGTGCCCGAGATGGTGGTCATAACCGATGTATGCCTGTGTGAGTATACATCGCACGGCCATTGTGGTATCATAAAAGGAGGGGATGTGGACAACGATTCAACCCTTGAGGTGCTAAGAGAGATGGCACTTTCTCATGTAAGGGCAGGCTGCGATATGGTTGCCCCCTCTGACATGATGGACGGTAGGGTTGGTGCCATAAGAAGTGTGCTCGATGAGGGTGGCTACAGCCACATACCCATAATGAGCTATGCTGCAAAGTATGCAAGTGCATACTATGGGCCCTTCAGGGAGGCAGCAGGCTCTACCCCGGGGTTTGGCGACAGAAAGAGCTATCAAATGGACCCTCCCAACAGTGACGAGGCTTTAAGGGAGGTCCTTCTTGATATAGAGGAAGGTGCAGACATAGTGATGGTCAAACCTGCGCTGCCCTATCTCGATATAATAAGAAGGGTCAAAGAGGAGACAGGCTATCCTGTGGCAGCCTACAATGTGAGCGGAGAGTATTCCATGATAAAGGCAGCGGCAGAGAAGGGCTGGATAGATGGTGAGAAGGTCATGATGGAGACCCTTCTAAGCATAAAGAGGGCAGGTGCAGGCATGATACTTACCTACTTTGCAGAGGAGGCTGCAAAGATACTCAACGGTTAAGAGGAGCATAGGAACGATGGAAAAAAAACACAGTGAACATACACAGCATACACATGGAGCAGAGGAAGGCAGAAGGGTATGGCTTCCTAAACTTATAGCATGGGAGCTTACAAGGTCCTGCAACCTTGACTGCATACACTGCAGGGCTGCAGCACGCTTTGGCCCCTATCCCAATGAGCTCACCACAGAGGAGTGTCTTAAGTTCCTCGATGATGTGGCATCCTTCTCAAGCCCCATCATAATAATGACCGGTGGTGAGCCCATGCTCAGAGACGACATATGGGACATAGCCCGCCACGGAACAGAGCTTGGCTTGAGGATGGTCATGGCACCCTGTGGGTTTCTGGTTACAGAGGAGGCTGCAAGAAAGATGCTCGAGGTGGGCATAAAGAGGGTCAGTTTCTCCATAGATGGAGCAACTGCCGAGACCCATGATAACTTCCGCAGAGTGCCGGGCTCTTTCGACAGCGTGATAAAGGCGATAGAGAACTGTAAAAAGGTGGGCCTTGAGTTTCAGGTAAATACCACCATCTCAAAGCACAACATAGATGAACTGCCCCAGATACTTGAGCTTGTGATAAAGCTCGGGGCAAAGGCACATCACCCCTTCCTTCTTGTGCCCACAGGAAGGGGAGCCAATCTGAAGCACCTCGAGATACCACCAGAAGAGTACGAGAGAACCCTCGAGTGGTTCTACCAGATGCGCGATAAGGTGCCCATACAGTTCAAGCCAACCTGTGCACCCCATTATTACAGGATATTCCGTCAGGGTGAGAAGAAGAAGGGTAGAACCGTAACAAAAGAGACCCATGGGCTTGATGCCATGAGCAAGGGCTGTATGGGTGGACAGACCTTTGCCTTCGTGTCCCATGTGGGCAAGGTCCAGATATGTGGTTTTCTTGAGGTAGAGTGTGGGGACATACGGAAGGAGCCCTTCAGCAAGATATGGCACACCTCGAAGGTCTTCCAAGAGATGCGTGCTTGGGACGACTACAAGGGCAGATGTGGCTACTGTGAATTCCGCAGCGTCTGTGGCGGATGCAGGGCAAGAGCCTATGCCTTCACCGGCGATTACATGGAAGAAGAACCCTTCTGTACCTACCAGCCCAGTGAGGCTGCAAAGCGTGCCCACGAGCTGAAAAAAAAGAAGAAGGCATCGGGAGAGTAAATTACAAAGGGCTATGGCAGACAAAAGGCTTGAGTACAAGGTGGTGGAGCTATCCACCGTAACCGATAAGGACATTGAGGACGCCATAAACGCCACCGTGCGGGATGGCTGGGCACTGGATGGCATACACTTTGCCATGCGTGAGGCATCCAAAAGACCTGCCATGGCCTTTATCCTTTTCACAAAAGAGGTTGAGTGCACAGAAAGCGATGATTGAAGAAGACATACTGGAAGAAGAAATCGAGGGGTTACCCTATGGTAAGGCTCCTCTACTCGATAGATTCCTTGCAAAACTCATAGACTTCATAATCGCTGGGTTTCTATTCGAGCTCACTCCTGTTACAGGACCCGTGGCAGCTGTTACCTACATTCTCATATGTGATGGATTCAGCGGTGGGCAGAGTGTGGGTAAAAGACTTGCAGGGCTTACCACCATCTCTCTTGTAAGAGATGGTGGTGTGTGCGACTTTCTTGAGTCCATAAAACGCAATGCAATCTTTGCCGCCCCATTTGTCCTGTGTCTGTTCGTGGGCTGGATACCCTATGTGGGTAAACTCCTTGTGGTTGTGGCAGCTTTGGTGGTGGTCCTTCTTGAAGCCTATACCATCTATGAGGACGACCATGGCATGCGTATAGGCGACAGACTTGCAGCCACTATGGTGGTAAAAAAGGAGCCACAGATGTTCTCATAACCCCTTAACGGGGAAAGCCTGCCCTCTGCCACTCAATAAGTAGCCTCTTTCCTGTATCGTCTATCGGACCATTGCAGTAAGTCATGGGGAACCACTCGTCAGAAAGGATTTCCTCCTCTGTTGCCTCTTCAAGGTAGCCTTTCATCACCTCGTAGGTTAGAGCCTCTCGCTCTTTGCCGGTACCGTGGCAGGCACTACAGCGCTCGTTTGCATTTATGAGCCTCTTTTCTATGATGCTGAAAGAGATAGCCTCTGCCCCTGTAGAGGCTGTGGCAACAAATATTGCCACAGCCGTACAGAAGCCAAACAACCCCTTCACGACAACCCCCTGTGTTGTGGTTTACAGTTCGTTTGCCTTCCATTCCTCATCTACCCAGATGCCTATTATCGTGAGGTCTGGGTACCAGCCCTTGAGCCTTTCAACAGCCTTCTTTATGTGCTCAAGGTGTTCTTCCTTCTCCACGGGATTACCTGCACAGCCGTGGTGTCCAACCACTGCTATGAGGTCGGAGTTGTGGTGCTCTATGGATATGTTGCACTTTTTCTTCAATGCCTCTATCACCGGGCTATCTTCTGGCTCTTCGGCAACTATCCTGTCCACGCCGGGCTCTGTTATGGTATCCACATAGGTTGCTCCGTACTTTGCCTTAAGGTGCTCTGCCACGGGCACTTGTGTCCTTCCATCCATGCAGTTTATTGCTGTTACGAACTTCATAGTGCGGTGTACCTCCTTTCAAGAGTATTTTTTTAGCATGAATTCTCCATCCTGATAGACCATGTACTTGCAGGCCTCTCTCCAGCCACCGGGGTTGGCATATATGCCCTCTTTTCTGTCCGTCGTGAGCCGTTCGATCCCCTGTATGTGGGAGTGGGCGAGCACTACCACGTCATAGCCAGCCATTATTCTTCTTTTTGCAAACTCCCTGTGGCGGCGTTCTATGGTGGAGGCCCTTTCGGGGTAGAGCTTGCCCCTGTCAGATAGCCTCATTGCTATCTTCCACATAAAGGAAGGGTGTACCACCATGAGGATTAGTCTGAATATGGGGCTTCTGAGAAACCATCTCCACAGGTTGTAGCCAAGGCTTGGATCCACGATGTCTCCGTGAGCAAGGTAGAACCTTTTGCCATCGAGCTCGATGGTTGCAGAGTCACGATAGACTTTGGCACCAAGAAAACCCGTAAAGAAGGGACCAAGTGAGAAGTCGTGGTTGCCTTCAAGGTAGATTATCTCTGTGCCAGCATTCTTGAGATGTTCGAACCCTTTGAGCACCGGAAAGTAGTGGGAATAGATTACTCCGTTGAAGCCTGTCCAGAACTCGAATAGGTCTCCGAGGATTACGAGTTTGTCAGGTCTTTCTGTGGCGAGCCAGTCCAGAAACTCAACGAGTCTGCGCTGGTTTTCGTCTTCTGTGCCCCGCAGATGTGCATCGGCGATGAAGACTATCCTCATAGTGCCTCCATCGACTGGACTGCGGTAAACTTCATACCCTCTATGGAGGGCTTCTTGCCCGTCCATAGCTCAAAACTCAGGGCAGCCTGATGGACCAGCATGCCCAGCCCCCTGTGGACCCGCAGCCCCAGCCTTTCAGCCTCCTTTATGAGGGGAGTATCGAGGGGCTTGTAGACTATGTCCGATACTATTGCATCCTCTGGCAGACCCTCTATGGGTACCACCAGCCCTCCCTTTGCACCCTGCATACCGACGGATGTGGTATTCACCAGAAGGTGGCAGGCTGGAAGGTATTGTTCTATCTTAAGTGTTGTGGCAACGAGCTCTACAGAGCCGTATCTTTCTGCCACCTCTTCGGCAAGTGAGCGGGCACGCTCTATGGTTCTGTTGGCAATTATAAGCCTTTCTGGTTTCCTTTTTACGAGCCCGTATACCACTGCTCTGCCTGCCCCACCGGCACCAACCACTATGATGGTCTTGCCTGTAGGGTCGAAGCCTGTCTCTTCTGTGAGGCTGTTTAGATAACCCTGACAATCGGTATTGTAGCCCTTAAGCCTTCCTCTCGTGTTTACGACCGTATTTACTGCACCAATCTCTGCTGCCTCATTGTCGAGCTCATCGAGTAGCTCTATTATGCTCTCTTTGTGTGGTATGGTAACATTGACACCTGCCATGTTTAGCGCCCTTATTGCCTCCACACACTGCGGGAGCCTTTCCTTCTTAACGCGGAAGGGCACGTATACATAGTCAAGGCCCAGTGCCTCGAAAGAGGCGTTGTGTATGTATGGAGATATGGAGTGTTCCACGGGGTCTCCAAAGATACCCACAACCTTTGTTCGTCCTGTTATCTTCATCCAAGGAGTCTTCTCGCCATAGTGATGTCTTTTTTTATCTGTTCTGTAAGTTCCTCTACTGTGGGAAACTTCTTTTCATCCCGTATGCGGTCAACAAAAGTTACCCTTATATCTTTACCATAGATGATACCTGAAAAGTCAAGTATATGTGTCTCAACGATGGTCTTTTTCCTGTCGAAAGTAGGTGCCTTGCCAACATTTACCACTGATTGATACCTTCTGCCCTCTATGGTGGAAAGGCCTGCATACACACCTTCCTTTGGTAGAAGCTCTTCTCTTACCTCAATGTTTGCCGTTGGGAAGCCAAGCTCTGTGCCCCTGTCTTCGCCCTTTACCACTTTGCCTGTAAGGCTGAAGGGTCTACCGAGGAATGTGGCAGCCCTCTTTACATCACCCTCTTTTACGAGCCTTCTTATAAGGGAGCTACTTACGATTACCCCTTCTTTTTTGAAGGCAGGTATAACGCCAACCCTGAATCCAAGCCTTTCTGCCATCTCTTTGAGATACTCCACGCTTCCCTCTCTGCCCCTGCCGAAGGAGTAGTCATGGCCCACCCAGACCTCTCTTACTCGAAGCCTTTTTGCCAGCACATCTTCTACGAACTCGCGCGGATGGGTTGCAGCAAACTCCTTTGTGAAGCGGGCAAGAAGAAGGTAGTCTATACCGAACTCCTCTATGAGGGCTATCTTCTCCTCCTGTGTGATTATAAGTGGTGGCCCCTTCTCTGGCGAGACCACCTTGCGGGGATGGGGCTCGAATGTATAGACAACACTGGGTAGCCCCGTCTTCTCTGCCCTCTCTTTAAGGGTTTTCAGTATCTTCTGGTGGCCCAGATGTATGCCGTCGAAGTTACCAAGGGTAAGGACCACACCGTTGGTGCCCTCTATCTGGTCAGGGGTTCTTACAACCTTCATCTCTTTTTTCTACCCCTACGCCTCCTTGTCTCTTTTTCCACAGGTTCAAAGTCTATTCTTCTGCGTTCTATGTCCACATCTCGCACCCTTACGAGCACCTCCTTGCCTATGGAGTATATCTTTTTCGTATTCTCTCCTATAAGGGCGTGTCGTTTTTCATCGAACCGATAGAAGTCATCCCTCAAAGTTGTAACATGCACGAGCCCCTCAACGAAATATTCTTTGAGTTCAACGAAGAAGCCGAAACTTTCAACCCCTGATATGAAGCCTTCAAAGACCTCCCCGATTTTGTCCTGCATGAACTGGGCTTTCTTAAGGTCCACACATTCTCTTTCAGCCTCCATCGCACGGCGCTCGCACTTTGAGGAGTTGTCTGCAATACTGGGTAGAAGGCGTGCCATACGGCGCTGTTCCTTAAGGGTGTACCTTTTATGCAGAAGTTTCTTAAGAAGTCTGTGCACTATGAGGTCTGGATACCTTCTTATAGGGGAGGTAAAGTGTGTATAGGTCGGAAAGGCGAGCCCGAAGTGGCCTATGTTCTCTTCAGAGTAGACTGCCTGTTTCATGGCTCTCAACATTACATGGTTTATTAGCCGTTCTTCAGGTCTGCCTTTTACTGCTTCAAGCAGTTTCTGGAAGGTTCGTGGGGTGACCTTTCTGTCCAGGGTGTAACCAAAGCCTGCAAGGAACTCCCTCAGTGCCTCTATCTTTTCAGGTGCCGGTGGCTCGTGCACCCTGTATATGGTGGGGTATTCGCCATCTTCGAAGAGCTCTGCCACCTTCCTGTTTGCAGCAAGCATGAACTCTTCTATTATTCTGTGGGCTATCGTGCGGGGTGCCTTTACTATGTCCTGCGGACGGCCTGCTATGTCTATTATTATCTCTGGCTCGGGAAGGTCGAAATCTATGGAGCCAAGTTTCATACGCTCACGGTTGAGCTTTCTTGCAAGTTCTTCCATGAGTTTAAGGTCGGGGTATATGGCAGAATACTTCTTTATGAGGGCGGTGTTCCTGTTCTCGAGCATCTCTGTTACTTCTGTGTAGGTGAGCCTGTAGCTGCTCCTTATGACACTTTCGTAGAATCTTGCATCAACTGGCACCCCCCGTCTTGAAAACTTTATCTCAACGGTTACGGTAAGACGGTCCTCACCGGGGTTGAGGCTGCATACCCCGTTTGAAAGGTGCTCTGGAAGCATGGGTATGCATCTGTCAGGAAAATAAACACTTGTGCCCCGAAGATATGCCTCTTTATCGAGCTGGGAGCCCTCTTTCACATAGTGGCTCACATCTGCAATAGATACATAGAGTATGTAATGGCCGTCTTTCTTTTCTATGGCAACTGCATCGTC
>DRQE01000147.1 GCA_011371515.1 Deltaproteobacteria bacterium | reverse complement strand
TTGAAAGGTTACATCTTGCAGGTGCAATGTGTGGGGCAGACTGGATAGTAAGGGTTCTGGGGATGCATTACTTCTTCGATGCAGGACTTGTAGACTCTATGATAAGGCTCTTCAGTAGCAATGGCTACGATGTGGTGAAACCTCCTGATGACTTCGATATCAAGTTCGGTGCAGAGGTGGTAAGCCTTGATGCCCTTAAAAGGCTGCGTACCTATATAGAGAGCTCAAAGGAGATGAAAAAAAGAATAGATATAAAAATAGCTCCAATACACTACATATCTGCAAGAAGCGACATATTCAAGGTGGGTATATACGGCGATGTCCCAGAGTATTCAAAAGACAAGCTATTTACAATGAGGTCTGTGGCAAGAAAGATATACGGCATATATAACGGAGACTATATACCATTTCATCTTACAGAAAGGCCAGAGAGGTCTGTGCTCTTTAAACATTACGAGATTGCCTCACAGTATGTCGAGAGTTCACACAGTGTGCTCGATGTGGGATGTGGCGATGGTTATGGGGCAAACTATCTGTCGAAGAAGGCAAAAAGGGTGGTGGGGCTTGATGTGTCGCAGGAACAGGTGAAACTGGCACTTAATAGATACGCCCACAGGGGGTTGAGTTTCGTTACAGGTGATGCCACAAGTATATGCTTCGGAGACGAAACATTCCATGTGGTCGTAAGTATGGAGACAATAGAACACATAGAAGACGATGTTAGATACCTCGAAGAGATACGCAGGGTGCTTAAAAAGGATGGCCGTTTCATAGTGTCAACACCGCAGAACAGATACGGCAGCATCCCTCTCATACCGTCGCATGTGCGTGAGTACAGCCTCGAAGGGTTCAGAAGATTACTTACGGGTTCTGGCTTTACGATAGAAAGGCTCTTTGCCTTCAAGGCAGGTAACCTCTGCATAGAGGATGATCCATATGGTACAGGAATGATGGCAATATGTAGAAAAAAATAAGGCTGGTGCATTCGCCATGGAGAAGATAAGGGTTCTTCAATGTGGATTTCCAAAGTCTGGCAATTATGGGTTCTACAGGACCATAAGGCTTATAATGGATGAGCAGGGATTGTTCGTATCGTACAAACAGGTTAGTGGAATATCTCAAATAATAAAAAGGCTGTGCGGCGAATATGTATTTGTGCCCGATATGGATATGGTTGATAGCTTCTACTATATGGACGGAAGGTTCACCCTTGAGTTTCCCCATCCATCATGCAAGTTTGTAGAGGTAGATGCACAGATGCTCTTTACCACATCTACATTCCTCTGGACCCACGAGAAAGCAGAAATAATAAAGAACAGGCTTCTTGAGAATATCACCCACAGGTTCTATGTGTTGAGAGACGGTAGAGATGTGGTCAACTCCATGGCACACCATGTTACCCGTCAGGAGATGCTTGCGGTAAGACCCGAGTATCGTTACCAGTCGCCAGAAGAGGTATATGGCGACATGGAACTGTTCAAACACTATGTTCGTGAGTGGAGAGACCATGTAAGGTCCTATCTTGCAAATAGAGACCACTTTGTGTGTCTCAAACTCGAAGAGCTTATGAGCGAGCCTGTAAAAACTGTGCAGAAAGTTGCTTCTGTGCTCGGCATACCTGTTGATGCAGAAAGACTGGCAGAAAAGATTACTTTCAATAGCCTTTCGAAGACTGCCCCAGCTCATCTGAGGCGTGGAAAGAAAGGTGACTGGCGTAACTACTTTACAGAAGAGCATAAAAGAGTATTTAAAGAGCTTGCAGGAAGAGAACTCATAGAGCTTGGCTACGAGAGGGATACACAATGGCAATAGATTCAAAGAGAAGACTTAAGGAAAAGACCGTGGCTGTTGTGCAGTGCACAGCAGGAGACCTGTATAGTTCGGAAGACCCAAAAGACTACTGTATTCATGCACTCAAAGAGTCGGGGCTTTTCCATACCATAGTAATGGCGATGCCTGTTTCAGACAGGGCAAAAGCCATGGATGAGCTTGCAGAAAAGTGGGGGGTTGGGCTCTACTATGGCTCGGAGTTCAACATAGCACAGAGGCTGTATGATGCTACTGCCCCTTACAGACCAGAGATTGTGGTAAGGGTGCTCCTTAAAAGGTTCTACATAGACCTTGAGCTCACTGAAAGGATGATAGAAACAGTTGCCACTGGCTTCGATTATGTGAGCCTTACAAGGGATGTAAACTACGAGGTCGCTGCAGATGTCATGAGTTTTAGTGCCCTTGAAAGGTCTGTAAGGTATCTGAGAGAGTTGCCTGAAAACTTCGATTCCAGTGTGTTTCGCTTCAGTCCATGGAGGTTTATGGAAGAGGATGAAAGGTTTGCGGTGAAGACACTGGACTATAGAAAGATGTGGAACAGAGAGATGATAAAAGATGTAAAAGCAAGACTTGAAAGGCTTACAGGCTTCGATGAGAACAAGTATGCCCCTACAATAGATAACCCGGCAAGCCGCTATCGGTTCGCAACGAGGTTCATTCGTCGGGGAGGCACTGTGCTCGATATAGCCTGCGGCAGAGGAGATGGAACCGCTCTTATGAAGAAGGTGGCAGAAAATGTTTATGGTGTTGACTACAACAGGGGATATATAGAGCTGGCACAGATAAGACACTCTAACGAGGTGAAATTCATCCACGGCACAGACAGTGTGCTCGATTGTATGGATGTTGACTTTGACAACATTGTAAGCCTTCACACGATGGAACACATAGACGAAGACAGACTCTTTCTTGAAAGGATATACAGAAGGCTCAAGCGAGGTGGCACACTCATACTTGAGGTGCCAAGACTCATGCCATATCCACTGGGAGAACCTCTATACCCATGCCACAAAAGAGAGTATACGCGAGACTCCATAGAAAGGCTTCTTTATAGCACAGGCTTTGAGATTACCATGGCACTTGGTGGTAATAGAGGTTCTTATGTGGACATAGAGCAGGCAAGGGAAGTGCTCTTTTATCTGTGTAGAAAGGTTTAGAACAGGGAGGCCCTCGATGGCTAAGATACTTCTCATATATCCACCGGTTATACTCTCGAAAACGGAGAGACCAACGATTACTGCCCCCCTTGGAGTTGCCTATGTGGCGGCTGTGTGTGAAGAGGCTGGGTTTGACGTGAAGATTATAGATTGTCTTGCAGAGGGTGAGTGGAAAAGCACCCCCGTTGACGGAGACCTTCTATACTGGGGGCTTACATACGACGAGATAGAAAAACGCATAAAAGAGGAAAGGCCCAATGTGGTTGGAATAAGCTGTCAGTTCTCTTTGCAGTACATACCGTCAAAAGAGATAGTGAGGATGGTAAAAAGGCTCTTTCCCCAGACCATAACAGTTATGGGTGGAACACACCCCACAATAATGTACAAAGAGATACTTGCCAATGAGAGTGCCCTTGATTATGTGGTGCTAAGCGAGGGTGAGTATACATTCACAGAGCTTGTAAAAAGCCTTTCCGAAGGACGGGATGTTTCTCACATAGATGGGCTTGCATACAGGGAAGACGGCAGGGTTGTATGTAAGCCAAAGAGGGGCTTTATAGAAGACCTTGATGCACTGCCATTGCCTGCAAGACACCTTCTGCCAATGGATATATATGCAAAGGCAAAGAGGGGATGGGGCACTACCAGAAGGTCTCCAAAGGCAAACATGATAACCTCACGGGGGTGCCCCTTTAAGTGCACATTCTGTGGAATATGGATAAATGCTGGCAAGGGATTCAGAGCACGCTCGCCAGAGAATGTGATAGCCGAGATAGAACACCTGACAAAAGAATACGGCATACAGGAGATACACTTCGAGGACGACAACCTCACGCTTAACCGTGAACGAGCAGAGAGGATATTTGACCTTATGATAGAAAGAGGTCTTGATGTGGCATGGGCTGCACCAAGCGGGCTTGCAATATGGACATTCAACGATAGGCTTCTTGAGAAGATGGTAAGAAGCGGCTGTTACAGGGTAAACCTTGGGCTCGAATCTGGAAACGACCATGTGCTGAGAAATGTTATAAAGAAGCCCCTTACCAGAAGGATAATAAGAGAGAAGATAGGGCTCGTAAAAAAATACGGGCTCGAGATAACGGGGTTCTGGGTTATAGGCAATCCCGGTGAGACAGTTGAGCAGATGTGGGACACCCTTGATTTCGCGAGAGAGCTTGGGCTTGAAGACAATCAGGTTGCCATAGCACTTCCATATCCCGGAACAGAGCTTTACGAGACATGCAGAAAGAAGGGCTACCTTGCCTTTGACCAGAAAGATGAAAAGGCATATGAGTACTTCTCCATCCACAGCGCCCTTATACGCACAGAGGACTTTAGCCCCGAAGATGTTATAGCCATAAGGGATGCTGGCAGATTCATAGCCCTTGTAAAAAGAGAGGGCATCGGGGCAATACCCTATAGAACGCTGGAGCTTTTCAGAAGAAACGGCCTTACGCTGGGCTTTAAGGCTCTCTATGAGGCAATAAAGAAGTCTATAAGGCTTCTGGCTTCAGGGCTTACCCGAAAGCCCGTTTATGAAGAAGGTACACCAAAACCTGTAAAAAACTGAAAAAGGAGGGGGTAAAACGATGGAGTTTTTTCTTGATACAGCATCGATAGAGGAGATAAGCCGTTACAAAGAGCTTGGGCTTGTGGACGGTGTTACCACAAATCCGCAGCTTCTTTCAAAAGAAGGCAAAGACCCGCTTGAACAGGTAAAGGAGATAGCCTCCATTGTTAGTGGACCCATATCTGTTGAGGTTACCAACACAGAGCCACAGCGGATGGTTGAGCAGGCAAGAGGGCTTGCCTCGATTGCAGAAAATATTGTGATAAAGGTGCCTGCCTCTGTGCAGGGAATCTCGGTTGCAGGAAGGCTTAAGGCAGAAGGTATAAAGACCAACATCACCCTTGTGTTCCATCCGTCGCAGGCAGCACCATTTATAAAGATGGGGGTAGAGTTCATAAGCCTTTTCGTTGGAAGGGTGGAGGACTTTGGCCTTGACAACACAGGACACATAAGAAAGATTCGCTCCATGATAGACGAGATGAAAAGCCCCACACGCCTTCTTGCGGCATCCATAAGAAACCCGGACTATCTTGTGGCTTCAATAACAGATGGTGCCCATGCGGTTACTGTGCCACCAGCTTGCTGGGAGAAGGTCTATAACAACCCCATGTTCAACCAAGGTGAAAGAGAGTTCCTTGAGAGCTGGCAGAAACTTCCACCTGTGGTAAGGGAAAAGTATGAATCCCTTACCGTAGATGCACACGGGGAGGTGGCACAGAATGCGTCTTAAAGACAAGGTGTGTGTGATAACAGGCTCAAGCCGTGGGCTTGGCGAGGCTATAGCCCGTGGCTATGCAAGAGAAGGGGCAAAGGTGGTGGTTACATACTGCAAGAAAAAGGAACGGGCAGAAAAGGTTGCCGAAGAGATAGGCGCGGAGCTTGCACTGAGGCTTGATGTGAGAGACCGTGGCAGCATAAAAGAGGCATTCAAGAAGGTGGCAGACCACTATGGCCACATAAATGTGCTGGTGAACAACGCTGGTGTAAACAGACCAGCCGATTTTGACAAACAGACAGAAGAGGAGTGGAACGAAGTCATAGATGTAAACCTTACAGGGGTCTTCCGTTGCTGTCAGGAAGTGCTGCCATACATAACCGATTACGGCAGAATAATAAACATAGGTTCCCTTTCAGGTGAGTACGGAGGCCCAAGGACACCATCCTATGCATGTGCAAAGATGGCACTTATGGCGCTGACCCACAATCTTGCAAGATTCCTTGGACCAAGGAATATCTGTGTGAACACCCTGTCTCCGGGTGTTATCGCAG
>DRQE01000146.1 GCA_011371515.1 Deltaproteobacteria bacterium | reverse complement strand
GTTTTAGATTGAATTTTCACCGAAAATGATTTATCTTAAATACTTAAATTTCGGCAGGATAGAGGTGTGAAGGTGTCAGAAAGTCTTAAAGAGTTGAGAGAAAAGATAGACGAAATTGACGAAAAGATACTTGCTCTTTTAAACGAGCGGGCAAATCTCGTAATAGAGATTGGCAGGATAAAGACCCAGAACAGGCAGGACTATTACTCGCCAGAGCGGGAAAGGGAGATTTACGAAAGGCTTACATCCCTTAACAAGGGGCCCATACCGAACAGTGCCATAAGGAATATCTTCAGGGAGATAATGAGTGCCTCCCTGTCACTGGAAAAGCCCCTTAAGATTGCCTTTCTTGGTCCCTACGCCACATTCACCCACGAGGCAGCCATGCGGCACTTCGGTCTGTCAGGTGAGTTCATACCGAAAGACGAAATCTCCGATGTCTTCGACGAGGTGGAAAAGGGCAAGGCAGACTTCGGTGTGGTGCCTGTGGAGAACACAACAGAGGGTGCCGTGGATCACACGCTCGATATGTTCATAACATCGAACCTTAAGATATGTGCAGAGATTATGCTCGAGATTTCTCTTGCCCTTATGAATAAGACGGGCAGGCTCAAGGACATAAAGAAGGTCTCCTCCAACTCCCATGCAATAGCCCAGTGCTCCAAGTGGCTGAAGAAACACCTGCCCGGAGTTGCGGTGGTGGACACTGCCTCAACCGCCCTTGCAGCCCAGAAGGCATCCCAAGACCCATCCATAGGTGCCATAGCAAGCGAGGCAGCTGCCACAACCTATGACCTCAAGATAGTGGAGAGAAAGATAGAGGATCATCCGGACAACTACACGAGGTTTCTCGTTATAGGCAAGAAAGACGCCTCAAAAACAGGCTCTGACAAGACATCCATACTCTTTGCCATAAAGGATGCTCCGGGTGCACTCTACAGGATTCTCAGACCCTTTGCACAGCGCAACATAAACCTTACGAAGATAGAGTCCAGACCCATGAAGACAAAGGCATGGGAATATGTGTTCTTCCTCGATATGGAAGGACACATAACAGACAAGAAGATAAAACAGGCAATAGATAAACTCTATGAGCAGTGCTCATTCCTTAAGGTTCTTGGCTCTTATCCTAAAAGCCAGTAGTTTGGGATAATTATAAGACAAAGTTAAGACAATATTTAAGGAAAGTTGATGAAGAATATAAAGTTGCATGTATCCAGTAACATAGAGGAGCTTGTGCCCTATCCCCCCGGAAAGCCAATAGAAGAGGTGGAAAGGGAGCTGGGGCTTAAGCCCATAAAACTTGCAAGCAATGAGAACCCTCTGGGGCCTTCGCCAAAGGCGGTGGAGGCTATAAAGGGGGCACTTGCAGGGCTCAACAGATACCCCGATGGGTCATGTTTCTATCTTAAAAGGAAGCTTTCAGAGAGGCTTGGTGTGCCCGAGGAATGCCTCATATTTGGCAACGGCTCCAACGAGATTATAGAGCTACTGGTGAGAACCTTTGTAAGAGAGGGTGAGCATGTGGTAATGGCCGAGCCATCTTTTGCGGTATATCCGCTGGTGGTGAAGGCTGCAGGTGGGGTGGCTGTAAAGGTGGCTCTCGATGGGGAGTTGAGGATTTCTCTTAAGGCAATGGCAGAGGCGGTTACCGATAAGACGCGGCTTATATTCATAGCCAACCCGAACAACCCCACAGGAACTATTGTAAGAAAGGACGAGCTCCGTGGTTTTCTCGACTCTCTGCCAGAGGATGTTATAGTATGCCTTGACGAGGCGTATTACGAGTATGTGCAGGACGAGGACTTTCCAAACTCCATCGAGTATGTGAAAGAGGGTAGGGCGGTGGTGGTCTTGAGGACATTTTCCAAGATATACGGGCTTGCAGGGTTGAGGATTGGCTACGGGGTGGGGCATCCGAAGATTGTGGACTATCTCGGCAGGGTGCGTCAGCCCTTCAATGTGAACAGCCTTGCACAGGTGGCTTCACTTGCTGCCCTCGATGATAAAGAGCACATCACCCGCTCAAGGGAGAACAACATCAGGGGGCTTGAATACCTCTACGGAGAGCTCGAAAAGATGGGCTACAGTTTCGTCAGAACAGAGGCAAACTTCTTTCTCATACGGGTCGGAGATGGAGAGGGGTTTTACAGAAGGCTTCTTGAAAAGGGTGTAATAGTAAGGGCTATGAAGGGATTCGGGCTCGAGGAGTACATAAGGGTTACAGTGGGTACAGAGGAGGAGAACAGACGATTTATAGATGCCTTAAGGGCTGTAACAGAAGAATATAAAGAAAGGGAGGGGTCTCACCTATGATTATAGTACTAAAGAAGGATGCCACACAGGAAGAGATAGACCACATAGTGGAGAAGATAGAAGCCACAGGGCTATCGGTCCTCATATCGAAGGGCAAGGAGAGGACCATAATAGGGGTTATAGGAGACGAGTCACTGCTTGAAACAGTACCCCTTGAGGCTCTGCCGGGTGTGGAAAAAGCCATGCCCGTGCTAAAGCCCTACAAACTCGTTAGCAGGGAGTTCAGGCCAGAACCCACCGTAATAGAGGTGGAGGGAAGAAAGATAGGTGCGGAACAGATACAGGTTATTGCAGGTCCCTGCAGCGTGGAGACTCAGGAGCTTCTTTTGGACTGTGCCGAAAGGGTCAAGGCAAGCGGGGCAAACTTCTTAAGAGGCGGGGCATTCAAGCCGAGAACCTCGCCATACTCATTTCAGGGGCTTGGTGAAGAGGGGCTTAAGTATCTGAAAGAGGCAAAGAAGAGGACGGGGCTGCCCATAGTGAGTGAGCTTATGGACCCGCGTGATACGGAGCTTCTCTGCGAGTATGTGGATATAATCCAGATAGGTGCACGAAACATGCAGAACTTCAGGCTCCTCACAGAGGTGGGCAAAACAGGGAAACCGGTGCTTCTTAAAAGAGGGCTTGCAGCAACCATAAAAGAATGGCTCATGAGCGCAGAGTACATAGCCTCACAGGGCAATACCAACATAATACTCTGTGAAAGGGGTATACGCACATTCGAGACGGCAACCCGCAACACTCTGGATCTGAGTGCCATACCTGTGCTCAAAGAAGAGACCCATCTGCCCGTCATAGTGGACCCGAGCCATGCCACAGGCAAATGGGACCTTGTGGCACCACTTGCAAAGGCAGCGGTAGCAGTGGGTGCCGATGGGCTTATGATAGAGGTCCACTCCGACCCTGAAAACGCCCTGTGCGATGGTGCACAGTCGCTCAAACCCGATAAATCCCACCCCCTCATGGAAGAGCTCAAGGCAATAGCCACCGCCATAGGGAGGACTATCTAACTTTGGGCAGACCCTTTTTCGAAAGAGTTGCCATAGTGGGGGTGGGCCTTATAGGTGGCTCACTCGCCCTCGATATGAAAAGACTTGGGCTTACGGGCCATGTGGTTGGCATAGGCAGAGGTGTGGAAAATCTCAAGATTGCAGCCTCACGGGGTATAGTCGATAGCTGGACAACAGAGCTTACCGAAGGGGTCCGTGGATGCGGGCTCGTTGTGGTGGCAGTGCCAGTAAGAAGTGTGGCAAAGGTCGTTGAAGCAATGATGCCAGCCCTCACAGAAGGCACCATACTTACAGATGTGGGAAGTGTGAAGGCGCGCATAATAGAAGAGGTGGAACCCCTGCTAAAAGAGGGAGTATCCTTCGTGCCAGCACATCCGATAGCTGGCACAGAACACTCAGGAGCTGCGGCTGCCTTTGAGGGGCTCTTCAAAGACAGAAAGTGTATCATAACCCCCACATCACGCACACCAGAAGATGCACTTGAGACCATAAAAGAGCTCTGGCAGGCGGTGGGCTCGGAGGTCGTAATGATGGATGCAGCACTCCATGACATCGTGCTTGCAGGAGTAAGCCACCTGCCCCATGTGATAGCCTACTCACTTGTCAACACTATAGCCACTATGGAAGAGAAGAAGGGGCAGAAACTGCTTGAGTTTTCTGCCGGTGGGTTCAGAGATTTCACCCGTATAGCCTCGAGCTCACCAGAGATGTGGGCAGACATATGCTCGATGAACAAAGAGGCAATACTGGACGCCATAGAGGAGTTCCAGAGGACCCTTGACAGCATAAAAGAAAGCATTGCAGCAGACGACCTTGATGCCATAAAAGGTGCCTTTGAGAGGGCAAAGAAGATAAGGGATGCACACATAAACGATGGATGATACCCTCATAAGACCAGCCGTAAGAGTCAGTGGAGAGATAGTGGTGCCGGGGGACAAGAGTATCTCCCACAGGGCGGTCATCCTTGGCTCCATAGCCGAGGGCAGAACCCAGATTGTGGGGCTTGCACCGGGTGATGACAACAGAAGAACCATAGAGCTCTTCAGAGCCATGGGGGTGAGCATAAAAGAGGCACCTCACAACACGGTATTCATAGATGGGGTTGGAATGTACGGGCTCAAAGAGCCGGAGGATGTGCTCTATGCAGGAAACTCTGGCACCACGGCAAGGCTTATGATGGGGCTTCTTTCGGCACAGCCCTTTTTCTCTGTTATAACAGGGGATGAATCCCTCCGTACACGCCCGATGGCACGGGTTACAGAACCCCTTACAGAGATGGGGGCAACCATATACGGAAGAAAGAACGCAAGCTATCTGCCTGTAAGCATAAAGGGAGAGAGCCTTAAGGGTATAAACTACAGGCTACCTGTGGCAAGTGCACAGGTAAAGTCTTCGCTTCTTCTTGCAGGCCTTTATGCCACAGGCGAGACCGTCGTAGAGGAACCACAGAGAACGAGAGACCATACCGAGCGGATGCTCGCCCTCTTTGGGGCAAATATAACACGGGATGAACTTCGGGTAAGGATTCTGCCTGCCACAGGGCTTAAGGGGAGGCATCTTCGCATACCGGGGGACATCTCCTCGGCAGCCTTCTTTCTTGTGGCAGCCTCTGTGCTGGAGGACTCCGAGGTGGTCATAAGGGATGTGGGGCTCAATCCCATGAGGTGTGGAATAGTGGATATTCTCAAAAAGATGGGTGCCTGTATAGAGATATTCAACATAAAAGAGGAATGCGGAGAGCCGGTAGGAGACATTATAGTGAAAGAGGCTCCCCTTAAGGGTATAGAGCTCGGCAGGGCAGAGCTTGTGGCTGCCATAGATGAGTTTCCCCTTCTGTGCGTCTGTGCGGTCTTTGCAGAGGGAAGGACCACCATAAGAGAGGCAGAAGAGTTGAGGGTAAAAGAGAGCGACCGTATAGAAGCCATGGCAGAGGCACTTAAAAAGCTCGGCGTGGAGGTAGAAGAACTGGAAGACGGCATCGTTATAGAAGGCAGGGGGAAGGGCAGACTAAAGGGTGGCGTAAGGCTCGAGACAAGGGGAGACCACCGCATAGCAATGGCACTCTCTATAATGGCGCTCAACACAGAAGATGGCATAGAGCTCGATGATACAGAGTGTGTGGCAGTCTCTTACCCCGATTTCTACAAAGACCTTGAAGAGGTAGTCGTAAGATGAAACCAAGAGGACCGGTTGTTGCCATAGATGGACCCTCTGGGTCTGGCAAGTCCACTGTAAGCCGTAATGTTGCAAGAAGGCTTGGTTTCAAGTATGTGGACACAGGGGCTAT
>DRQE01000145.1 GCA_011371515.1 Deltaproteobacteria bacterium | reverse complement strand
GGACGCCTTCTTACGACCATTGCAAGACCCCTTCTGTGGCTCTTTATCGTTGGCGCAGGACTTACGAGCATAATAGATGTGAACACCCATGGCTCATACATGCAGTTCATACTGCCCGGTGTCGTGGGTATGACCATTCTTTTTAGCTCCATATTTTCCACAATATCTGTCGTGTGGGACAGGGAGTTTGGCTTTTTAAGAGAGATACTGGTTGCCCCAGTATCAAGGCTTACCATAGTGGCAGGTAAGCTTTTGAGTGGCACGGCGCTTTCTCTTTTTCAGGGTATGGCACTTCTACTTGTTGCCCCTCTTGTGGGGCTTGAGGTTGGCCTGTGGCAGATGCTGTCAATGGCGGTGCTCATTACGCTTCTATCCTTTGCCCTCACCTCTTTCGGGCTATTTATAGCTGCAAGGCTTACCTCTCTTGAGGGGTTCAATGTTATAATGAACTTTATAGTGTTGCCCATGTTCTTTTTGAGTGGGGCGCTCTATCCTGTGGAAAAGTTGCCACTGGTGTTGAAATACCTCACCTTTCTTAACCCTTTAAGCTACGGGGTGGATTCATTCAAGCATGTGCTGCTTACCAACAACGGGATGCTTACGGCAGAGCTTCCCATGTATGTGGATGTAGGCTTTGTCGTTACCTTTGGTGTTGTTATGACCCTTCTTTCTGCATGGGCTTTTGGAAGGAGAGAGTAAGAAGGTGGCTACCCTCTATGTTGTTGCAACACCAATAGGAAATATGGAAGATATAACCTTCAGGGCAATAAGGGTGCTCAAGGAGGTGCACCTTATAGCCGCAGAGGATACACGCTGGACGAGGAAACTCCTTGCCCATTACGGTGTGTCCACGCCCACGACGAGCTACCACGAACACAACGAAGAGGAGAAGGCAGCCTATCTCATAGCAAGGCTCAAAGAGGGTAAGGATGTAGCCCTTGTCACAGATGCAGGCACCCCCGGCATAAGTGACCCGGGCTACAGGCTGGTACGCCTTGCGGTAAAAGAGGGCATAACCGTGTGTGCCGTGCCGGGCCCTTCTGCCATAATAGCAGCACTCAGTGTGTCAGGGCTTCCAACGGACAGTTTCCTCTTTGCGGGCTTTCTGCCACATAAAAGGGCTGCAAGAAGAAGGCGCCTTGAAGAACTCAAGAATAAGGGGCCCATAACATGCGTGCTTTACGAGTCGCCAAGAAGGCTCAAGGCAGCCCTTGAGGATATGCTTGATGTGCTGGGGGGCTCTACAGAGCTCGTTGTTGCAAGAGAGCTTACAAAACTCCACGAAGAGCTCATAAGGGGCACCATAGAGAGCATACTCGGTGAGCTGGAGAAAAGAGAGCTCAGGGGAGAGGTAACCCTTGTTGTAAGAATACCAGAGCCCGTCCGCCCGCAGCTGAACCTGAAAGAGGAACTCAGAGAACTCATGAAAGAGGGCTTGAGCCTTAAAGAGGCTGTGGATAGGGTCTCCAGAGTGAGCGGGATAAGAAGAAAGGATGCCTATCGGGCGGCACTTGAGATAAAAAGAGAGACCAAAGAGGGAGGTACATAGGGGATGAAGAAGATTCTTCTCGGCATCATCATAGGTATAGTGGCGTTCGTAATCTTCATAATGTCAGGCGGAGGGGAATATCTTAAAAGACTGGGGCAGAGGACAGAGGAGGCAGGCAAAAGGCTCGAGACCTATGAGAGAAAGCTCAAGCGCTCTGTTAAAGATACCAAGGAGCGTATAAAGAGCCTTAAGGAGAAGACCGAAAAGAAGGCAAAGGATACAATAAAGGAGATAGAGAACAAATTCGGCATAGATGGTGCCAAATAAGAGAGGGTTAGTCCACCATAAATAGAAGCCTCACATCTATTGCCCCTGTTCCTATGTAGACCTGATTCAGCCCGAGCACTGCCCGTGTCCTGTGGCTTTCCCTTGCAAGGGGGCGAAACACAAGGAATTTTTCCACCCTTTCAGAGGGCTCTATCCTCGTTGAGGCATCGAATATGACCCCTTTGAGCCCCGAAAGGGTGGAAAGGGTCTGTGCCTCCTTACCATCCTTGCGTATCATAAAGTAGAGGTCTGTAAGGTCCACCGGTTTTTTGTAGTCCAGCACACCTGCAAATAGAAAGGTCTGGGAGGTGTTGTATATGACGGTGGAGTCTGACCTGTTATGGATGGCAAGTTTTATGAAAAGGAAGCCCTTCTTGAGCAGGGTGTCGAAGTAGGCAATGCCTGTCGATTCTTCTGGCGAGAGCGGGGTTGCCCGTATCTCTATCTGTTTTGTGGAAAAGGTTGTATTTACCGGTATGAGGGCAAGCCTTTTAGTGGGTGTGGGGGTGCATCCTGCAAGCCCAACAAGTAGCGCCATACCGATAATGCAGGCTTTGAGGCTTAATAGCGCACTTCGAAGCCCGTGAACTCTCCCCTGTAGTCCTGCCACTCTACCTCCACCTTCTCCACCCTTGCTCCAAGGGGTCCTTCGTGGCACCACCTGATAAGGCTTTCCACGGCGTCTTTTTCACCTTCGAACAGGGCTTCCACAGAGCCATCAGGCAGGTTTCTCACCCAACCTGTAACCCCGTGCTCACGGGCTTTCTCTCTCGTGGTTGCCCTGAAGAAGACCCCCTGCACGAGCCCGTGGATGACCACATGTGCCCTTACCATGTCTGCCATATCGGTAGAATTTATCACAAACTCCTTCTGTATACAAGATTTGCCAGAAGGTGAAATATTGTTTTTGACAATTCCGTAATTTTGTTGCTATAATGTAAAGGAGGGAAGAAGGGGTTACGCAAACTTGTATGAAAATAGAAGGTAGACTGGATGATATAGGGCTTAAAGACCTGCTCGATCTTCTGCACATGAAAGAGGCAACATGCGTTGTGCATGTTAAAACATTGAAGGGCGAAGGCAGTGTATATCTCAGACAGGGTGAGGTAATACACGCAGAATACGGGAGGTTGAG
>DRQE01000144.1 GCA_011371515.1 Deltaproteobacteria bacterium | reverse complement strand
AGTTTCGTTGAGAACACTCCTCGTTTGCCCGTAAGTTTTTCAACAAGGTCATCTGCGAAGGCGTGTGCAAGCCTGCGTGCCGAGCCTTTTCCAGCCACATAGCGCTTGCCGAATATCATCACCTCGTCAAGGACATCGAACAGGCGAAACTCTGCCACCAGCACATCCTCCTTTACCTTAAGCCCACCCTTTACTATAAGCTCTGTCCCTGTGGCACGCCACATGGAAAATGGTATGTTCTGGGTGTGAAGCCCCTTGAGGGATGGCTCCTCGGGATGGAAGGAGCCATCCACAAGCTCGAAGAAGCCAGAGAACTCAAGGTCATCTTCAAGGGTCTGCTCTATCTCCTTTTTTACCTCAAAAAAGCCATCCCTTTTGCTTCCTTCCTCTTCAAGGGCTACAAGCTCCACAATCGCAAGAGGCACCTTTCTTGCAGATGGTGAGGTTATGTCTATATATACCTTTGAACAGGCGAGCTGCGGGTATATAAGTATTGAGAGCAGTATCATGAAAGTTGCAAGTCTTTTTGTCATAATCCTTTCTGTTTCCTCCGTGACGAGTCTTTTTATTGGCACTCCTTGAGGCAGAAACGCATCCCCACCTCCAGTCTTTCTCCCAGCTGTGGTGGCAGCTTGGGAAAGGGTGCAGACTTTCTTACAGCCCTTATTGCCGAGTTGTCAAACAGTGCATCCCCTGAGCCCTTCTCAATATCTACTGCAAGAAGCCTTCCATCCTTTGCTATGGTTATAGAAAGGACCACCTCGGGGTTGTCGTCTTCAATTTCTGGATAGACCCAGTTGGAGTGCACCAGCCCTGCTATTGTATTGTAATACTCCATGAGCTCCAGTTCAAAGGTTTTAGATACCGCGGGTGCCTGCTGGGTGGTCTTCTGGCGTATCACTATGCGGTCGAACCTTTCAAGCTGTGCCCGTATCTCTTCCAGTTCTTTTTTTCTTCGCTCTTCTTCGAGCATGCGCTTTCTTGCTATCCGTTCTATCGTCTCTTCCACGGCCTCTTCTTCCTGTCTTCTTTTGAGCCTTTCTTCTATGGCCTTTATGGTCTTTTCAACCGCCAGGGTTTCGTCAACGGCCTGTCTTTTTTTTCTGGTCTTTCTTGGGCTCTCTTTGACGGCGAGTTTCTTTGTCTTCTTTACGGGCTTTTTCTTCTCTGCCTTTTTTGTGGGAATTATGGCTTTCTTCTTTTTTACCTTCTTTTTTGTGGCCTTCTTCTTTTTGACCACCCTTTTTTTCTGTGGCTTCTTTACGCTCACCGGTGGTGGGACCAGTTCAACCGGTGTGTAGGCAGGTGGCAGGAATATCCTCTTTGGCTCCGTCTTAATGAGGAACAGGGCTGTTATTATCGATATGTGCAGTGCGAAAGAGAGGGCAAGCATCTTTTTGAATCTTCCGTTTTCCTTCCACAGGTGGGAGTAGAATATGCCCTCTCTTGTATTTTTCTTGTTATCTTTTGCTGACAGGTTCAGTCACCATCCCTATCTTTTCTATACCTGCATTCCGTATCATACCCATGAGCTGGGCAACCCTGCCATAAGGAACCTCTTTGTCTGCCCTGAGATAGACCATCCGTGCGCCTTTTTTTCGGTAGATGGTCTTTAGCCTCTCTTTAAACTCTGCGTCCTTTACCTTCTTTCTGTTTATGAATACTCTGCCCTTTCTGTCTATGGATACTATTACGGGCTCCTTGGGTGTAGTAAGGGTTGATGTCTCAACCTCTGGAAGGTTTACATCTATGCCTGTCTCGAGAAGTGGCGCCGTTATTATGAAGATGACCAGCAGCACCAGCATTACATCGACAAGGGGGGTTACATTTATATCTGCAAGGAGTCTCCTGCGAGCCATCCTTTATTCTCCGCGCTGTTGTTTTTCGCTGAGTTTGACGAGGAGGTCTACAGAGAAACTCTCTGTAGCCTGCATGAGCCGCTCTATTCGTGACTGCAGGTGGTTGTATCCTATAACGGCTGGTATGGCTGCAAAGAGTCCCATGGCTGTTGCAATAAGTGCCTCTGCTATTCCGGGAGCCACGACGGCAAGGTTTGCAGCCCCCTTGAGCCCTATTGAGCGGAAGGTGTTCATTATACCCCACACGGTACCGAATAGTCCTATAAATGGGGCTGTGTTCGCAGTGGTTGCAAGAAACTGTACGGACCGCTCAAACCACACACGCTCGTTCTCTATCCTTTTCTGTATAACCCTGTTTAGGCTTGCACCTGTAACGGAAGACCTTATGGCTGTGAACACATCACTTACGAGACGGGAGAAGGGTGTGAACTCATAGTTTTTTGCAACACTCAGTATCTGCTGTGGTTCAGAGCTTTTTATAAAGAGGTTGTAGAAAGAGGTGCTCTCTTTTTCAGCCTTTCGCAGCATGCTTATCTTGTAGAATATTATTGCCCATGTGAGCACAGACATTGCCAGCAAAACAAGAAGAACCAGCTTTACCACTGGCCCTGCTCCCCATACCATATCCCATAAAAGGATATTTCCTCCTGCACCAGTCATGACTTATTACTCCTCGTTTTGTTT
>DRQE01000143.1 GCA_011371515.1 Deltaproteobacteria bacterium | reverse complement strand
TTGCAAAAACCCATGAAAAACAAGAGATTTCTTATATTCTCTCTGGTTCTTACAGGCTCTTTAGTGGTGGCTATGGGTGTTATGGGTATGTTTTCGTTGAGACTTGTAAGTGCCGGCACACAGAATGTCTCCTACATAGACGACATTGTCCAGAGGTTACACAGGCTCGAAACTCCCGTAGATAACCCGCAGGTAGAGCTAAAGAGGATAGAAATGGTCCTTAAAAGGCTCAAAGAGATCGTTACGGCAATCGAGCTCTCCTCTATAGAAAGAAGGCTTTCAGGGCTTAAAGCCCTTGAGCAGAACGAAGAAGAATACATAAAACTTATAAGCTCTGTGGAAGAAGAGCTTGAGAGTGTGCGTGCCCTCCTCCATAGAGAACAGGTTGAAAGGCTCAAAAGCCTCAAACAATACTGGATAGCCCTGCTGGTGTTTTCATGTATACCCTTTGGGGTTGCATTCTTTCTGGCTACCCAGAACAGAAGGCAAACCCCTGATGCCACAAACCGGATGGATACATGCACAGAGAGCCTGCCCGTGCCGGTTATAAAGATAGATGAACAAGGGTGTATAGTGAAGACGAATTACGAGTTTGTCCAGTGGAGTGGTTATGACGAGAAAGAGTGCAGGGGCAGAAGGCTCGACTCCCTTGTGGACAGAAGCGAGTGTTACAGGATAACAGACCTTCTTGAAGGACTTCTAAAGGGCAAGACCATAAGGGGCGTGCAGGTAAGGTTTGTCAAGAAAGGTGGCGGCTCCCATGTAGAGCTCGACGGAGCACCAATCCGTGATGGCACAGGCAGGGCTCTGGTGGTGCTCAAAGACATGGAGAGTATAAAAAAGGTTATGACAGAGCTTGAAGGGGCAAGAAAGAGGGCAGAAGAGGCAAAGGAAAAGCTTAAAAAGATGGTAAATGAGCTGGAAGAGTTTGCCCTTATAGCCATAAGAAGAGAGATGAAGCTTAAAGAAATCAAAGAACGCATACTCACTGAGGATAAAAAACACTGAGGCAAGCCTTTTACCTATGAAGCCTTCCACATTCTATACACTTGTGGTAGTTCTTCCAGCCACAGTCCTGCCAGCCATGTTCATACCAGCTGTATATGTGTATGTTGCAGATAGGGTGGAGACAGAACCACTTCTGTTTGCCACAACCACAGGAATGCTCGTTGCCATGACATCAGCCATACTTATTGGAAGGTTGCTTGTGAGCCCACTATACTCCACACTTGAAAGGATGTTATCACAGAAAATAAAAAGAAGGGGCAGTTTTCTTTCAGAGCCGAAGGAGGCTCTAAAGACGCTGGAAGGCCTTGTGGAGGAGCTTACGGATTCGGTGGATGTATTGATAGTTGCCGAAAGAGATGGAAAAATCTCCTATATCAACAAAAGGGCTGCAAGGCTTCTTGGCTACAGCCGAGGGCTGCTTGACACACCGCTGGAACACCTGTTTGTAGATGGAAAGGGACTTGAGAGACTCCTTAAAAGGACAGGCTGGGATGGAAGGGTTGAAGGTGTTGAGATGGAGCTTCTGTCAAAGGATGGAAGGGCTGTGCCGGTTGAGCTTTCGGTCTCTTTGCTCGAGGGAGCAGGAGGCTTCATTATCGTTGGACAGGATAAAGCCAATAGAGTTGAGCTTGCCCGAAGACTTTCCTCGGTTGAAAAGGAGCTTACAGAGAGGATAAAACACCTTGAGGACTTCAGGGGCGGGGTTCTCTCAATGGTTAAAGACCTTGAAGAAAGTGAAAATCGTCTTCACCATGCCTATATGGAGCTTAGAAATACACAGGCACAGCTGGTGCATTCGTCAAAACTGAAGGCCCTTGGAGAGCTTACGGCAGGGCTTGCCCATGAGCTGGCTCAACCACTTACAGCCATAAGGGGGCTGGTTCTGCACATGTTAAAGCACAAACAGCGGTATAAAGAAGATGCCGGAAAACTTGAGCTTATAAACAGGGCGACAGAGAAGATGGAGAATGTTATAAGCCATCTGAGAATGTTCTCAAGGATAGACAAGGCGGTGCAAAAGCCTGTGGACCTTAACAGGGTTGTGGAAGATGCCTTTCTCATAGCAGAAGAGATGCTGAAAAAGAGGGGCATAAACGTGGTGAAAAGGCTCACACCACTACCATCCATAATGGGCAACAGGGGAGCACTCGAACAGGTGGTAATAAACCTTATAAGTAACGCAAAAGATGCCATGCCACATGGCGGCACACTCACCATATCCACAGACATGGTTGAAAAAGAGGGTAGAACTTACATAAGACTTGCCGTTGAGGATACAGGCTGTGGTATACCTGATGAAGTACTGCCCCGCATATTTGAACCCTTCTTTACCACCAAAGATGTTGACAGGGGAACAGGTCTTGGTCTATCTATAAGTTATGGTATAGTGAAGGAGCACGAGGGAGAAATACTGGTGGATTCACGTATGGGTAAGGGCACCACATTCTCAGTGCTCCTGCCTGCCGGTAAAGTAGATAAGAGGCAATAGTAATGGGTGTTGTCCACAGGATGTTTGAGCTTCTGTTTCCCCCACTGTGCCCTGTATGCAGGGAGGGGCTTGCAGATGATGGACTTTGTGCAGAGTGTGTAAAGACCATAAGGTGGATAGAAAGGCCCTTTTGTCCCGTCTGCGGCATACCTTTTAGCGCAGGCACAGAGGAGCACCGTTGTGCAGAGTGTATAAAGAAAAGGCAGCCCTTCGAGAAGGCAAGAAGTGCCATATACTACGAGGGAGCTGGCCTTAAGGCGATACGAAGATTCAAGTACCGCTATGATATGACTGTAGAAGACAGTCTACAGAGGTTTATAACCTACGGGTTAGCCCTTCTTGATACCGAGGGGTTTGACATCATGGTACCTGTTCCCCTGCATCCAAAAAGGCTTAGAGAAAGGGGTTTCAACCAAGCTCTTCTTATTGCAAGGATGCTTTCAAGACATACAGGCATAAGGGTTGAGCCACAGGCATTGAGAAGAGTAAAATACACAAGCCCACAGGTGGCACTGGAAGAGAAAGAAAGACTTGTAAATGTAAGGGATGCCTTCATGGTGGAAGATGAAGGGCTGGTCAGGAATAAAAAGGTGCTCCTTGTGGATGACGTGATGACCACAGGGGCAACCATAAGAGAGTGTGCCAGAACACTCAAAAGGGCAGGCGCACGGGTATATGCACTTACTCTGGCAAGGGTGGTATAAGAAGATATGGCAAAGATAATTACCCTTAAGGGCTTACAGAGAGAACTAAAGAGAATAAGAGAAGGCAAGAAGGTAGTCTTTACCAACGGATGCTTCGACATTATACACGCAGGGCATGTGAAGTATCTTGAGAAGGCAAAAAGACTTGGAGACATACTGGTTGTGGGCCTAAATACAGACCGCTCGGTAAGGAAGATAAAGGGTAAGGGCCGCCCCATAGTAGGGCAGAACGATAGAGCCACAGTGCTTGCAGCCCTTAATATGGTGGACTATGTGGTGCTTTTCGATGAGCCAACACCCATAAGACTCATAGAGGCAATAAGACCTGATGTGCTCGTTAAGGGGGCTGACTGGAAGAGAGGCCAGATTGTGGGAGAAGACTTTGTAAAGAGCCACGGAGGAAAGGTAAGGCGCATAACCCTTCTTAAAGGTAGATCCACAACAGACCTGATAAAGAAGATAGCCCGCCTGTGTAAAAAGGGAGAGCTTTAAGCCCTCGTAGGTGTGCTTGTTGGTGGAGTTTTTTTGTACCGGAAACAAAAAAGCCCGACTCCTTTTAATGGAGCCGGGCTTTTTCTATCTATAAGGGCTCTTATATGTCGTAGTAGAGGTAGAACTCGTAGGGAACTGGCCTCAGTTTTATCTCCTTGATTTCTCTTTCAGTCTTGTACTCTATCCATGTGTCTATAACATCCTGTGTGAACACATCGCCTTTGAGCAGGAACTCGTGGTCGCGCTTGAGCTCCTCTATTGCCTCTTCAAGAGAACCACAGGCTGAAGGCACCTGTGCAAGCTCTTCAGGGGTGAGTGAGTAGATGTCTTTGTCCAGTGGTTCACCCGGGTCTATCTTGTTCTCTATACCGTCAAGTCCTGCCATCAGCATGGCTGCAAATGCAAGGTAGCCGTTGCAGGATGGGTCTGGGAAGCGTACCTCTATCCTCTTTGACTTTGGTGACGGAGAGTACATGGGTATTCTCACTGCTGCCGAGCGGTTACGCTGTGAGTATGCAAGGTTTATTGGAGCCTCGAAACCGGGCACAAGCCTTCTGTAGGAGTTCGTCGAGGGGTTGCAGAAGGCGTTCAGTGCCCTTGCGTGCTTGAGTATACCACCTATGTAGTAAAGGGCAGTTTCACTCAAGCCTGCGTATCTATCGCCTGCAAACACGGGCTTTCCGTCCTTCCATATGGACTGATGGGTGTGCATGCCTGAGCCGTTGTCGCCAAATATTGGCTTGGGCATGAATGTGGCTGTTTTACCCCACTTCTTTGCAACATTCTTTACTATGTACTTGTACCACATGAGCTTGTCAGCCATCTTGACGAGGCTATCGAAGCGCATGTCTATCTCGCCCTGACCAGCGGTTGCAACCTCGTGGTGGTGGCACTCAACCTCTATGCCGACGCTTTCCATGAGAAGGCTCATCTCTGTTCTAATGTCCTGACAGCTATCTGAAGGTGGCACAGGGAAGTAACCCTCTTTGTGGCGTGGTTTGTGCCCAAGGTTTGGACACTCGTCCCTGCCCGAGTTCCATATGCCCTCTACTGAGTCCACGAAGTAGAAGCCGTGGTCAGCCTCTTGGCTGTAGCGTATGTCATCGAGTATGAAGAACTCTGGCTCGGGTCCAAAGTATGCCACATCACCTATACCTGTGGACTTAAGATATGCCTCTGCCTTGCGGGCTATGTTTCTGGGGTCTCTTGTGTAGGGCTCTCTGGTTATTGGATCCACCACATTGCATATGAGTGTGAGTGTGGGAACCTCTGTGAAGGGATCCATTATGGCGGTCTCTGGATCAGGGATTACGAGCATGTCACTTTCCTGTATGCCCTGCCATCCACGAATACTCGAACCATCGAAGCCAAGACCCTCTTCGAACATTTCCTCAGAAAGCTGGGAAATAGGAACGGAAAAGTGCTGCCAAGTGCCTATGAAGTCCATAAACCTCAGGTCGATGACTCTGGCTTTATTCTCTTTTGCAAATTTTACTACCTCCTTCGGTGTCATAATACCCCTCCTTACTATTATTATTTATTTTTATATTGCCTCTTCGCCCTTCTCTCCGGTCCTTATCCTTACTGCCTCGTCTACGGGTAGAACAAATACCTTACCATCTCCGATACGGCCTGTCTTTGCGGTGTTTACTATGGTGTCCACAACCTTTCCAGCAAGCTCTTCTTTTACCACTATCTCAAGTTTTATCTTTGGAAGAAAGTCCACCACATACTCGGCACCCCTGTAGAGCTCTGTGTGGCCTTTCTGACGGCCAAAACCCTTCACCTCTGAAACGGTAATACCCTGTATGCCGATTTCATTCAGTGCCTCTTTTACCTCATCGAGCTTGAAAGGCTTTATGATTGCCTCTATCTTCTTCATCACAAGACCCCCTGTTTTGTTGTTTTATGCAAAAGGTTAACACACCGTAGAGTCGGGTGTAAAGCTCTTTTTGTATTCAATGCAAATTTTGTGCCGAATTCGTAAATCCTTGATTATGCTTGGTTTACTTTGCTGGAAAGCTCATAGGAGAGATTAAAGTTTGTGCAATACTTTCGTCTGTTGCACAAAAAATAGGCAGGCTTTGAAGTTGACATCCTGCAGAGCTCTTTGATAATCTTCTGGGTATGTCCCGTCTTATAATAGATGGCTATAACCTTCTTGGAGCCTCCACTGGCAGAGGGCTTACAGGAAGCATAGAGGCTGAAAGAAAAGAGCTTCTCGAAAGACTTGCCCTCTACAGAAAACAGAAAAGTGGGCTTAAGATAACCGTGGTGTTCGATGCGAGGGGTGGCACAACGCTCAACAGAAGGCGGGAGAGCTTCAAGGGGGTGGAGGTCCTGTTTGCAGGTAGTAGCGAGGACGCAGACACTGTGATAAAAGACTTTGCAAGAAGGTTCGGCAGTGGTGTGGTTGTCGTATCATCTGATAGAGAGATAAGAGAGTTTGTCGAACACTGTGGTGGGGTGAGTATATCTTCAGGTGAGTTCCTTGAAAGGCTCGAACTCGCAGAGTATGCAGCACTTAAGGGGCTCGAAGAGGAAGAAGAGGAGGAATACAGAGAATATACAAGAAAGAAGGGACCCTCAAAAAGGCTTCCAAAAGATAGGCGTAGAAAAAGAGGGGTATTGAAAAAACTTTAAGGAGTATCTATTACCATGAGGGAAAGAAGGCTTATATTCGAAAAATCCCGAAAGGGTAGAACCGCTGTGGAGCCACCACATGTGGATGTGCCAGAGGTTGACCCAGAAGAGCTCATACCAGAAAACCTGTTGAGAGATGACCTTGAGGGCTTCCCCGAGCTTTCAGAGCTCGATGTGGTGCGCCATTACACAGAGCTATCCACCCTTAACTTCGGTGTCGATACCGGGTTCTACCCCCTTGGCTCATGCACCATGAAGTACAATCCCAGAATAGACGAGGATGTGGCTGCCCTTGAGGGGTTCTGCATGCTCCATCCCTATCAGCCAGAGGAGCACTGTCAGGGCTCCCTGAGGCTTATGCATGAGCTTTCGGGCTACCTCTGTGAGATAGGTGGAATGGACGCCCTCACATTGCAGCCCTCTGCCGGTGCACAGGGAGAGTTGTGCGGACTCCTTGTGCTTTCTGCATACTTTAAAGACAGGGGTGAAAGAAGGGATAAGATAATCATACCCGATACCGCCCATGGCACAAACCCTGCAAGCTCTGCCCTTGCGGGCTTCGATGTGGTGGATGTAACCTCTTCGAAGAAGGGCATAATAGAGCCAGAGGATGTGGAAAGGCTCATGGATGAAAGAACAGCTGGCATAATGCTTACAAACCCCAACACCCTTGGACTATTCGAGGAGAACATAAAGGAGATTGCCCGTATAGTGCACGCAAAAGGTGGGTTTGTCTACTGCGATGGGGCAAACCTCAACGCACTTATGGGTATTGCAAGGCTTGGGGACATGGGGGTTGACCTTGTGCAGTTCAACCTTCACAAGACCTTTGCAACCCCACACGGCGGTGGGGGACCGGGCTCTGGCCCTCTGGGCGTTAAAAAGGTCCTTGCACCCTATCTGCCCGTGCCATGGGTGGAAAAAACAGAGGATGGCTACAGGCTCGTAACCGATGCCCCAAAGAGTATCGGAAGATGCAGGGCATTCTACGGTAACTTCCTCGTGATGGTAAAGGCATACGCCTACATAAGAAGGATGGGTAGAGCTGGCCTCAAAGAGGCATCCAGAATGGCAATCCTCAATGCAAACTACATAAAGGAGAGGCTCAAAGATACATACCATCTTCCACATCCGCAGACCTGCATGCACGAGTGTGTCTTCAGTGACAGGTACTTACAGCAACATGGGGTTACCACGATGGATGTGGCAAAAAGGCTCATAGATTATGGTTTTCATCCGCCAACTGTGTATTTTCCCCTCGTGGTAAAGGGTGCCATAATGATAGAGCCCACCGAGACAGAAAGTCCCGAAACCCTCGATGAGTTCATAGAGGCGATGAAGAGCATTGCCCGTGAGGCAAAAGAGACTCCCGAGCTTCTTAAGAACGCCCCTCATACTGCGCCTGTAAAGAGGGTGGATGAGGTGAGGGCATCAAGAATGCCTGTTGTAAGGTGGAAGCCGGTCAGCGAAGGGGACGGGTGAATATGAGCTGGTATTCGAAGGTTGCGTGAACCCTGACCTCTTCTATGGTGAAGTCCTTGGGAAAGGGGTTGAATGGCGAGGCAAGCCTTATGGCAGTAACCGCTGCATCGTCGAGGGCAGGATAGTTTGAGGACTTAACTATCCTTATGTCCTTGACCGAGCCATCTCTGGTTATAACGAAGTCTATAAGCAGGCGGCCCTGCTCACCGTTTCTTATGGAGCTCAAGGGGTATTCCCAGTAGAACTCTATTCTGCGTTTCATGTCGAGCAGATACTTGCTGTACTTAAGCTCTGATGTGTTTAGTGAGAGCACCTTGCCCCGCTCTTTCTTGGGGGGGGCTTTCTGGTACCTTTCGGAAAGCTCCTGAAGCCTTCTTTCCGTGGGAAAGAGTGCCACAGGACCCTCCTGCCTTCTTTCAGGCTTCACCTTGGTGGGTTCAGGGGCTGGTTTCCTTTCCCCTTCAGATAGTCTGGCGGCGGGTTTCTTTTCAGGCAATACTCTTTTTGCCCTCTTCTTTTCGACTTTCTTTCTGGGTTTCTTTTCTTCTGCCTTCTGGGGTTTCTTTACGGAAGCCCTTTCTTCTTCAATAGCCCGCCTCTTTTCAACTCTTTTTACAGAAGGCGCCACTGCCTTCTTTCTTCTCGCAGATGGTCTTTCCTCTGGTATCTTCTCCTTTTCGACCTTTACTGTTCTATCGCTATAGGCAGTGGGTTTTCTGGGCCTTTCCTTCGTTGGCTTAAGTGAAGGTGGTAGTTCCACCACATCCACAACAATAGGTTTCCTCTTTTCAGGCTGTGAGGAAAGCCCGAAGTAGGGCGGAAAAAATATAAGCATCCCGATG
>DRQE01000142.1 GCA_011371515.1 Deltaproteobacteria bacterium | reverse complement strand
GGCAGCGTGCTCTTCTTTATAGGGGGGCTTAACCTTGTGTTTTCCGTAAAGGCAGGTATAAGTGTTGACCCCTTCCATGTGGTGGTAACCATCCTTGGCTCCCTTATATTCCTCTATGGCGCCGTGGAGGGGATGAGGGGTTAGTCCACGGCTCTGTAGATTATCTTTCTTACGAAACCGTCGAAGGGTTGATTGTCCACCTCTATGTAGGGATCGGGCCCGAAAAAGTTGAGCCTTTCGCCTTTCTGCACGGGGTTGAGCAGTATGTCTCTGCCCCTTGAAAAGAGAATCCTGTTTTCACATATGGAGCCGAAAAAGTACTCTTTCTTAGAGGGATACTTGTCTGCCTCTGAAATATCCACCGGCACCCATCCCTTACCCGACATAAAGAACTTAGCCCAGCAGTGGTATCCGCCCTTTACCTCCACGGGACCCTTCACACCGGGCTTAAGTGGAAAGCCCATCTCGAACAACACAGGTATACCCTGCATGTGCATGAGCGAGGCAAAGAAGGAGTGGAAATCCGTACAATTTCCTGTACCCTTCTTTCCGCCACTTATGGCAAGGCATACCCTCTTTACATCTCCCCTGCCCCATCCGGGTATCTTTTTGTTATACTCCATGTTTTCGAGCACGAAGTCGTAAATCTTTCTTGCCTTCTCGCCAGTGGTCTTTGCTTCACCCACTGCCATGCGTGAGAACCTTTCCACCTGTGGCGAATGTATCACATACCTTGATGGGCTAAGATACTGCTCGAAACTTCTGCGGTCAACACTTCCATCGTCACTTCTGGCAACCTTTCTTATTATCTCTCTTCTTTCCACCACAAAGTCCATCCTGAAGCTGAAGGGGGCCGGCAGTGGCTCGAAGTATATTATGCGGTTGCCCCACTCGGGCTCGTAGTTAATCGTGAAAGGCGCAGGGCTTGTTATCTTCATGGAGAGAATACGCTGTGCCTCATCCTCCAGCGGATAGGGCACCCACACTCGCACCCTCTCGGCACCTTCTGGCACATCCTTAACCTCCACAGTGTAGCTTACACTCACCCGTCTTATAGCCTCTGCCCCTGCCAGTGTGCCGTAAAAAAGAATTGCAATCGTAAGTATTGCTGTAAAAAACCTGCTCTTTCTAACCACCCCTGTGCCTCCTTTCGTACAGGTTTCTGTGTTGCTCTTTGAATCTTATGCCAGTTTTCGTCTATAAGTCAAATTAATTATTTCAATAAATTTTTCTTTTTATATACTCTCTTTCAATAAAGCCCTGCACAGAGCACTATTGCTGCGACCACCGATATCGTGCCGGCAAGCATGGTTATCTTTTTTGTATCCTCTATGTGTCGTGGCTGGGGTGGGGAGTTTCCTCCTATGATGGGTTTTTCGTGCACACCGTCACTGTAGAGAGCAGCCCCACCAAGTCTTATGTTCAGTGTGCCGCCGATGAAACTTTCAGGGTGTGCAGCATTTGGCGAGGGGTGTTTCAGCCGATCCCTTGCAGCCACCCTGATGCCCCTTAGCCCGTTGTATCCCAGAAGGGTTGCAGCAACGAAGAGAACAGGTATGGATAGCCTTGCGGGTAGAAAATTTATGAAGTCATCTGCCCGTGCAGATGCCCTGCCAAGAAGTATATATTCAGGGCTTCGGTATCCCACCATAGAGTCAAGGGTATTTACCACCCGTGAAGTTATCGTAAAAGCCACTGCCATGGGCGCTTCATCGTAGCCCAGAAGATAGCCAAGCCCACCGCCTATAAGGAACCACACAACAGGTGTAAGAAGTCCATCCACAAACCCCTCGGCAAGGCTTTCCACAGCTGCCCTCGATAGCTCCTCTACCCCAAGCCCATTGGTGAGTCTGCCCACTATGAGGGATGTTCTCTTTCGTGCCTCTTCGACATCCTCTTTCTCAAGTGCATCCCTTATGGGTTCTATGTGGTCGAACATATCCTTGAAGGCTATGGCAGAGTACACCATGTATACATCCCAAAGGCTTTCGAGCCCCACATAACCGAGAAGATAACGCACGCCAAGGTATACTGCCAGTACCACCCCGAGGGTGATAGAAAGCAACACCACACCTGTTCCAACGCTTGGTGGGCCTGTCTTTCTTAAAAGCCCTTCAGTGGCTGATATGATGTGTCCTGTAAGCCTTACGGGATGGAGCCTGTAGGAAGGATCCCCGAGAAGGACATCGATTATGAACGCTACGGCAAGTATAAAGCCTATCCACATCCTGTGGTTATCTCCCTCAAGGCTGAAAGCAGGGCATCGTTCTCATGGGGCATCTTTACGGCAAACCTGAAATAACCATCCTTGAGTGCGGGAAAGTTTCGACAATCCCTTATGTATATGCCCCTTAAAAGAAGTTCCCGTAAAAGATGGTCGAGCTTTCGTCGTGCCTGCCACCTTGCAAGAAAGAAGTTTGCCCTGCTACGAAAGAGCCTAATGCCCGAAAGCCCTTTGAATCTATCTGCAAGTCTTCTTCTCTCTTCTTTAACAAGCCTTATGGTCTTCTTCTCGTAGTCACCACACTCTGTAAGCCTTTCTGCTGCAAGCTCGGCAGGGGTGTTCACAGTCCATGGTGGTTTGGCTCTTCTTATCCTTTCTGCAACGGCAGGGGAAGACATAAGGGCACCCACCCTCAAGCCTGCAAGCCCGTAGAACTTGGTAAGAGAGTGCAGCACCACAAGGTTTTCGTATCTTTCTATCTCGGGTATGAGGCTTTCCTCAGGAAAACCCTCTGCAAACTGTATGAATGTCTCGTCCACAACCACAATGGTACGGGGCAGCCATTCAAGAAGCTCGAGCACGACTGTTTTCGGCACAAGGGTGCCTGTGGGGTTGTTTGGTCTACAGAGCCAGAGCATATCGCACTCTCTCAGTGAAGAGAAGAACTCCACCCCTTCTACCTCAAAACCCTTTGAAGGCTCGAGCCACAGGGGTTCTGGCTCTATACCACAGACCTT
>DRQE01000141.1 GCA_011371515.1 Deltaproteobacteria bacterium | reverse complement strand
GTAGATTCTCTCCTCAAATAGACGAGAGCATAAAAGAGGTGCTACAGGATGTGGCAGAGGCAATAGGGCTCGAAGACGGGGTGATAAAGGCAGACATAGTGCTGAAAGACGGAGTACCCGTTATAATAGAAGTTGCCTCGAGGCTGAGTGGGGGGTTCTTCTCAACCATCACAATACCGCTCGTGTACGGAATAAATATAATAGGTATGGCAGTATTGCTTGCCCTCGGTATGGAAGTGGATCCACCTGAAACACTCAAGCCCCTCTCTTATCAGGCAAACAGGTTTATCTTTACAGAGGCGGGCACTGTAACAAAGATACTGGCACCACAGGAAGATGAGCTTCCAGACTATGTGAAATACTTCAGCATAAACGCTAAAGAGGGTGACCAGCTTGAACCCATAACAGACCACACAAAGAGAAGGGGCAGTGTGCTCGTCTGTGCAGACTCACGGGAGGAGGCAATAGAGAGGGCAGAGCTCATTATAAACAGTATCTACATAGAGGTTGATACCCACAGGCAACTTACAGATATGTGTGAGGTGTAGGAAGTCCGGTGTCCAGAACTTATCTATACAGTGTGTTTCATCTTAACCTTGCGTTCTCTCTGATACCAGAGGATGACTATGCAGGGATAATAGAGAACTGCTACTGGCCTCTTCTTGAGCTTGCAGAAGAGGGGGTGCCACTTGGTATAGAGGCATCTGCCCATACACTTAAAGAGATAGAGCGAAGAGACAGGGGGTTTGTAAAAAGATTGCGGAAACTATGGGAAGAGTGCCGATGCGAGTTCATAGGCTCTGGCTATTCTCAGCTTATAATGCCCCTTGTGCCCTGTGATGTGAACAGATGGAATCTCGAGATAGGAAACGAACTCTACCGAGAACTTCTTGGAAAGGTTCCTGAAGTGGCACTCGTCAATGAGCAAACCTTCTCCAAGGGGCTGGTCGAACTCTTCAAAGAGGCAGGCTACAGCACCATAATAATGGACTGGAGCAACTGCTACAGATACAACCGTTACCCGAAGAGGTTTCTTTACTATCCCCAGCTGGCAGTGGGTATAAGGGATAAGATAAGGGTTCTCTGGAACCACTCCATAGCCTTCCAGAAGTTCCAGCGCTGTGTGCACGGAGAGTTAAGCCTCAAAGAGTATATGGACTTTCTCTTAAGCCACCTCGATGCCACTGAAGAGAGGGCATTTATCGTATACGGTAACGATGCAGAAGTGTTCGGATACCGTCCGGGAGATGGTATCTTCAAAAAGGGCGAGTATAGAAGGGTAAAAGAGCTTTTCGGGGAAATAGCCGCACAGAGGGGTGCAACCCTTGTGACACCTTCTACAGTTATAGAAGGCTTTATGGGGCACCCGATGGCATATCAGAGGATAAACCTTGAATCTCCTGAGACTCCTCTTGTGTGCAAGAAGCAGGATAAATACAATCCAGTAAGGTGGGCGGTATCGGGCAGAGACAATGCCCATATAAATGCTGCATGCTACAGGGTATACGAAAATATAAAGATGCTGGAAGCCAATGTGGATGAGGCTACACTTGGTCCTCTTAAAAGAGCCCTGTGCGAGCTATGGGGGAGTGACTTCAGAACCAACACTGTAGACGAGAAGTTTCTATACTTCAGAGACCTTATGGGCTGGTTGAAACACGAAACGGAAAGGCGTCTGGAAAACAGTGCCATGAGGAAAGTAGATACCACATACACCGACGAGACCGATACATTGGAAGGAGGTGACATAAATACCTGTGCCAGAGCGGTAGAAGGCGTGCTGCCCGTTGTGGCTTTGAAGACACCTTCTACGGTAACACGAAAGGACAACATTCTTCTTATAAGAACACCTGCCGTAGAGGCAGAGTTTATAGAGAATAAGGGTCTGGCGCTTAAGTCTCTGGTGTTCAGGGGGGTATCAGAGGTGCCACTTGTGGGCACATTGCCGCATGGGTACTATGAGGACATACAGCTTGGGGCAGATTTTTTCAGCGCTCACATGATACACATAGCAGAGGATGGCAGGAAAACAACAGACCTCTGCAGGGTATTGCCAGAGGTATACGAGGAAAAGGATTTTTTAAGGATTTCTGCGGAAATACCGATGGATATAGGGATACTCTGGAAGGACTATAAAATATGGAAAGGTATAGACAGAATAGATGTATCCTACAGGTTAAGGGTAAGAGGGCTCAGGGCATCGTCTTTGAGGCTTGGTATATTTACATTCATGCCGGAGGGTTTTAGAAAAGATGCCCTCTGGTATGAGACCGTAAATGGCGGAGCCCTTCCCGAAAGGTTCCACCTTGCAGGACACAGGGTGGTACACGATGAGCCCGTAAACTACAGGGTATCGGCAAGAAGCTGTCTCGGTGCAACAGAGGGATGGGTGAGAGTTGGTGACGCAGAAAAGTATCTTCAGTTATCAACAGATAAGGCAGAGCTATACTCTGTACCAATGATTCACTACGAGGAGACAGATGGTAGCTTTTTCTTCAGAGTATACCATTCCGTTGGAGAGACAGACGAGACAGCATGGTGGATATGGAGAGGGATAAACAGGATTTCCTTTACCCTCAAGGCAGGCAGGAGAGATGGATAACATTTATGAGAAGAACCTTAAGTGCATAGAGAAGAAGAACAGGAAACTCTACACAGCCCTCTGTGAATGCGCTGACGCAGTAGAGCTTGAGAAGACCCGCTCAGGCGAGTATACCTTTAGATACAAAAACAGATACTTCCATAGCCGTTACGACCCGTGGAAAGAGGCACGCCAGCAGCTTGAAGAGGTGCTCTCAAAAAAACACGACATCCTGTGCCTTTTCGGAATGGGTTGTGGCTACCTTCTAAGGCTTATTATGGAAAAGCCACCATCGAAGGTTATAGTGTACGAGCCCGATGTAACGATACTGAAGGGAGTGCTCAAGAAGATAGACCTTTCCAGTGTGTTAACATCTAAAAACATATTTATATACAGCGACATAGATGATCTGGCATCCCACATAGCAAAGAGAACAGAAGGAACGGAGGATATTCTGAGCTACCAGCCACCTGTATATATACAGTGTTTTCCAGAGAAGCTCGTCGAATACATCAACAAGATACGCAATGCACAGATTGCGAATATATGCGAGATACAGACAGATATTGTATCAAGACTCGACTGGATAGAGAACTACCTTACAAACATACCCAACCTTATCAAATATCCTGTTATAGATAAACTTCTCGGTAGATTTAAAGGAGTGCCACTTATCATTGTTGGTGCAGGTCCATCTTTGAGGAAGAATATCCATCTTCTGAAGGACATAAAGGGTAAGGCTCTTATAATAGCAGCCATAACGGCACACAGGATATTGCTTACACACGGTATAGTTCCTGATTTTGTAATAGCAGCAGAAAAGATAGATATGTCCGAATACTTCACTAACACAGACGAAGAGAAGATGGTGCGTCTTATGCTACCAGAGCTTGTGCATCCAAGCACATATGAAAAGAATACACGTGGAAAGTTTGTATACTTCAGTTCCTTTCTTGAGCTTGGAAAAACACATGCAAAATACTGGGGAAGCGAGTTTCTGCCAGATGTGGGAGGAAGCGTTACCACAGCGGCTTTATCAATGGGGGTAGCCTTCGGATGCAATCCAATAGTATTCATAGGGCAGGACCTTTCGTTCTCACCCGAGGGGTTGTCTCATGCACCTGGAGG
>DRQE01000140.1 GCA_011371515.1 Deltaproteobacteria bacterium | reverse complement strand
TCTGTATTGGTGGATGCCCCCGTGACGAAGCTTGAAAGAAAACACCTTCCCTCTATGTTTATGCAGAGCCCACCTATGGCAAATACCTCGAGCTCCACATCGGTATTCTGATGGATGTATCTTATCTCTTCAAGGGTTACAACCCTTGGCAGTATAACCCGTTTTATGTTGAAGTGTTTTTTGTAGAAGTTTATGCTCTCATGGTTTGATGAGCTTGCCTGAACGCTTAAGTGTATCTCCTGCTCGGGGTATTTGCTGCGCGCGTATGAGAGCACCCCGAGGTCTGCAAGTATTATGGCATCCACACCGAAAGATACAGCCCTGTCCACTGCAGCCTGCCAGCGCTGAAAGTCATCCCTCTGCGGGAAGGTATTTATTGCGAGGTAGAGTTTTTTACCCCTCTGGTGGAGGTATTTTAAGCCCTCTTCTATGTCGCGGTCTGTGAAGTTCAGGCCCTCGAAGTTTCTGGCATTGGTCTGGTCTCTGAAGCCTGCATAGACGCTGTCTGCTCCACTGTCTGCAGCAGCCTTCAGAGATGCAAGGTTACCGGCAGGTGCCACCACTTCTACGTTTTTACCCACTTCTGTAAACAACCCCCTTCAGCCAAAGTTAAGTCTACAGGAAAAGTAGAGGTTTGTCGAGCACTTATAAAGATGGTTAGAAGGGTATATCATCGAGTTCTGGCGGGGCTGGTTCTGTCTCCACGGATTTGTTCTCTACAGTCTGTGTATTTCTGTCTTCCGGTCTGCCGAGCATCTGCATGGTGGTGGCCACTATTTCGGTGGTATAGCGTTTGATGCCGTCTTTGTCCTCCCACTGGCGCGTCTGGAGTCTGCCTTCTATGTATATCTGCTTACCCTTGGAGAGATGTTCCCCGCATATCTCGGCAAGTCTTCCGAAGGCTACCACCCTGTGCCACTCGGTTCGGGTCTCGCGCTGGCCGTCCCTGTTGGTCCAGTTCTCTGTGGTGGCAAGCCTCAGGTTTGCAACTGCCACACCACCGGGCGTATATCTTATCTCTGGGTCAGCCCCCAGATTGCCTATGAGTATTACCTTATTTACCCCTGCCACAGTCCTGCTCCCTTTTTTATAAGATTTAAATGTATCACCACCAGAGGTAAAGTTCAAGAGTTTTATTTGCCGGTTTCTCTTGACACCAGTTGTGCCTTTACTTATCATTTAGATATAACCAATAACTTCTCGGAGGGGATGAAAATATGGGGTACCTTAGAACGGTGATATTCCTTGCGGCACTTACCGCATTGCTTATATTCCTTGGCGACCTTGTCGGCGGCAGACAGGGAGCCATAATAGGGCTTATCTTTGCAGGTATAATGAACTTTGGCTCCTACTGGTTCAGCGACAAAATTGTGCTCGCCATGTACGGGGCAAAGCAGGTTACCGAAAGCGAGGCACCAGAGCTCTACCGCATAGTAAGAGAGCTTGCAACGAGGGCAGGCCTGCCGATGCCAAAGGTCTACATGATACACACAGAAACACCCAACGCCTTTGCAACAGGCAGAAACCCCCAGCACTCTGCAGTGGCTGTGACCACAGGCCTTATGAGGCTTCTTTCAAGGGAAGAGCTGGCAGGCGTTATAGCCCATGAGCTGAGCCACATAAAGAATAGAGATGTGCTTATCTCTACCATAGCGGCAACCATAGCAGGTGCCATAAGCTATCTTGCACATATGGCAATGTGGTTCTCCATGTTCGGCGGAAGAGACAACAGGGAAGGGGCAAACCCCTTTGTGCTTATAGTGATGCTCATAATAGCTCCCATAGCAGCCATGCTCATACAGATGGCAATCTCAAGGTCAAGGGAGTTCGTGGCAGACAAGGACGGAGCCCAGATAGTGGGCAACCCCCTCTATCTTGCCGATGCACTGCGTAAGCTGGGCTACTACAACAAGCGCATACCCATGCACGATGTGAACGAGGCAACTGCCCACATGTTCATAGTAAGCCCGCTGAGTGGCGATACCATGGTAAGGCTTTTCAGCACACATCCGCCTCTTGAAGAAAGGATAAAGAGGCTTGAGGCAATGGCACTCTCAAGATAAGAAAAAGCATACACTGTAAACTCCCAGCCAGAGGCGAAAGATTCGATGCCTCTGGCTTTTTTCTTTCGTGGTCTTTTAAGGGGGCTTCTGGTATACTCTACTGCTGTAGACCTCGTAAAAGAGGGGGAGCCTTTCTGTGGCAAAAACTTACGACATTATAATAGTTGGGGCAGGCCCTGCGGGTATATTCTGTGCATATGAGCTTTCGAGAAAGAAGAAAGCCCGCGTGCTTATAATAGAAAAGGGTGGAGACCTTCCAGAAAGAAGAAGAGAGGAGCTCTTCAACGGCTGGGGCGGGGCAGGTGCCTTCAGCGATGGCAAGCTAAACCTTTCGGCCGAAGTGGGCGGATTTTTAAGGGAATATGTTGAGGAAAGTGCCCTTGATGAGCTTATAGACTACATAGACGGGGTGTTTGTTAAGATGGGAGCCCCATCGGAGCTTAAGGGTACTGACAGAGAGGAGCTCAAACACATAGAGGAGGCGGCAGCCCGTGTGGGGCTTAAGTTCATACCCTTCAGGATAAGGCACATAGGCACCGACCGCTGCATGGAGGTGCTTAAAAACTTAAGGGAAGAGCTCGGTGGCAGGGTGGATGTGGCATTCCACAGGGAGGCGGAAGAGGTCCTTTCAGACAGCGAAGGTGTGCGGGGTGTAAGGTGTGCCGATGGAGAGGAGTTTTTCTCCCGCTTTGTCGTGCTTGCCCCCGGCAGAAGCGGGGCACAGTGGCTTGAAGGGGTGGCAAAAAGGCTTGGGCTTTCTACAGCCGTAAACCCTGTGGATGTGGGCGTAAGGGTTGAGGTGCCTGCCCCTGTGCTGAGCCATATAACAGATGTGGTTCACGAGGCAAAGTTTGTCTACACATCGAAGCTCTTCGATGATCAGGTGAGAACCTTCTGCATGAACCCCCACGGTGTGGTGGTAAGGGAAAAACACCGCGGCTTTTACACGGTCAATGGGCACAGCTACAGCCACAGACTTACAGAGAATACCAACTTTGCAATCCTTGTGTCCACCACATTCACCGAGCCCTTTCACGAACCCCACACCTATGGCAGATACATTGCAGGGCTTGCAAACCTTCTTGGCGGAGACATACTTGTGCAGAGGGTTGGAGACCTGCGGCACGGAAGGCGCTCCACAGCTGAAAGGATAAGGCGTAATCCCCTCAAGCCCACCCTTAAGGATGCAACCCCCGGGGATCTTTCCTTTGTGCTTCCCTACAGGTGCCTTACCGATATACTCGAGATGCTCGAGGCACTCGATAGAATTGCCCCCGGGATAAATGCCACAAGCACCCTTCTCTACGGGGTGGAGGTGAAGTTCTACTCACTGAGGCTCAAGCTTTCAAGAGCCCTTGAGACCGAGTGTCCCAACCTCTTTGCAGCAGGCGATGGTGCCGGAATCACAAGAGGCATTGTGCAGGCAGCCGCCTCTGGAGTGGTGGCAGCAAGAAGTATTCTTGAGAGGGTTTGAAAAGTTGAGCGAGTTCAGCAATGTGGACATAGTGCTTGTCGAACCTCAGGGTGCCCACAACATGGGTAGCTGCGCAAGGGTTCTTAAGAATACAGGGTTTGAGAACCTTGTGCTCGTAAACCCCGCAGACTTCAGAAACGACGATGCCTATTCGATGGCATGCAAGGCAAAAGACCTTTTACTCAGGGCACGGGTCTGTAGAGATATAGACGAGGCACTTGAGGGGGTAAAGCTCGTTGCAGGCACCACGAGAAGAAAGGGTAAGTTCAGAGAACCCCTTCTTACCATGGAGGAGGCATTGCCCCTAATCTACGATGTAAGCCGAAGGAACAGGGTGGCAGTACTTTTCGGCAGAGAAGACCGGGGGCTCGAAAACCCCGTGCTTTCGCGCTGTGATATACTCTTTGAGATACCATCGGACGAGGCATATCCTTCTTTGAACCTTTCCCACGCTGTTATGGTTGTCTGCCACAACCTTTTCATGATGAGCGGAAAGAAGGCAGAGCACAGGATAGTTGCCTGCCCAAAGGAAGATGTGGAAAGGATGTACGAGCACCTCGAAAGGGTGTTGAGGCTTCTTGGCTATGGAGACCCCGACAGAAGGGGAGAGTTCCTTCTCGAAAGTGTTATGCGAAACTTCAGGAAACTATTCGGCAGGACCTCGCTCATGAAGAAAGAGGTCAACATGATAAGGGGAATTCTTACCCGTATAGAGAGGAAGTTTCAGGAAGAGGGATGACTTCTTGCCCGTTCTCTTTCCTCAAGTCTTGAGAAGAGGTTATCGGGCTCGCTATCGCGCACCTTTCTCAGCTCCACACCGAGCACAAGTAAAGCCAGTATGGTGAGGATCACACCGGCATAGAAGAGCACCATCACCTTTATGGTTCCCAGCACTCCTTCTATGGTGTTGAAAGAGGGAAACATGCTGAGATAGCTCGTTCTTATGGGGTCTCCTTCTTTGACCTTTTCGAAGAACTCGCGCGCCACGATGCGGGAGTCCTTTATGGTGTTGCCTTGGGAGTCCTGAAATGAGTAGACTATTGTGTATGTAACACCCCTTCGCATGAACTTATCTGCCCTTTTTTCGAGCACCCTGCCCTCTGTCTGGATGCCGAATTTTTCGGGCAGCACTATGTATGAGGCAAAGTAGCTTCCCACCACAAGGTGCAAAAGCCCTGCAAGAAGAAAAATCCCACCCCAGTGGATAGTGAAAAAAGCCTTAAGAAACTTTGAAATTTTGAAGTCTTCCATGCTAAAATTAATTATAATACATCGTGCATGGGGAATCAATCTAAAAGGGTTGAGGGGTAAGCCATGGCAGGGTGTCTTTTCTGTAAGGCGAGCTCACCGCTCATATCAGAGGCACTCGGTGTTTGCGCGGGGTGCATAAAAGAGGGTAGCGAAGAGGTGTTGAGCCACATTAAGGCGGTCCACCGTACCACGAGGGGGTTGAGTGGGCTTCCAGAAGAGCCTCCCAGAGACGAGGGTGGGGTGAGGTGTAACCTCTGTGTTAACGGCTGTATCATCGGAGAGGGCAGAAGGGGATACTGCGGAATGAGGCTGAACAGCGGAGGAAGGCTTCTTGAAGGAGGCAACTTTACATGGTACTACGACCAGCTGCCCACAAATTGTGTGGCAGCATGGGTCTGTGCTGCAACCACAGGATGTGGATACCCCCGTTATGCCGTAAGCAGGGACGGCGAGTGGGGCTACAGAAACCTTGCGGTATTATATAACGGTGGCACCTTCGATTGTCTTTTCTGCCAGAACTGGCAGTGGAAGAAGGGTGTTTTTGAGCAACGCTATGTAAGAAGCGAAGACCTTGCCCGCTGTGTGGATGGCAAGACGAGTTGTATATGTTTTTTTGGAGGAGACCCCACCTGCCAGATACTCCACGCTCTGAGGACCTGCGAGGCGGCTCAACGGATGAAAAGGCTGCCCATACTGAGGATATGCTGGGAGACAAACGGCTCCATGGACAAAGCCCTGTGCGTGAAGATGGCAGATGTGTCTCTTAAAACAGGTGGCACCGTTAAGTTCGACCTCAAGGCATACACCGAAAGCCTCCACATTGCCCTTACTGGGGTTACCAACAGAAGGACCTTCGAGAATTTTTCTCGCATAGGAGAGCTCGTAAAAAAGCGCAAAGAGCCACCCCTTCTTGCCGCAAGCACACTTCTTGTGCCGGGCTATGTGGACACAGAAGAGGTAGAGGCTATAGCCCGATTCATAGCAGACATAGACCCAGATATACCTTACTCGCTGCTTGCCTTCTATCCCTCACACCACCTCAAGGACCTTCCACCTACCTCCCGCACACACGCCAAAAGATGCAGGGAGGCCGCCCTTTCACAGGGATTAAGAAGGGTCAATGTGGGCAATACCCACCTTCTGGGCGACTATTACGAATAGCTAAAAGCCCAGCGATTTAGCCTGTTTACAGCTCTAAATCACAACTGCTGCAACCTGAATGGAGCACCCTGTAAGGTGTAGCCCTCCATGTGTGCACAGGTTTTTGGCAAGAGCCTTTTTGGTCTTGACAGGCAATGTAAATAATGGTAAAACCCTTTTAAAATTTATTTAACCATATTCACCAATCAGGTAATTTTTAAATAGAAGTGTCTCGTCAGGGCGTGCAGGATGCTCAGGGGTTGGTGGCATAGCCAAAGAAGACCCTGAGGTCCAGCCTTTTGCCAGGAAGGCGGGGTTATCTATTATGATTAAGGAAGCCCTTTCTCTTATAAAAGACGAACTGAATGCATTTCTTGGCAGAAAGGAGCCCAGATACAGGGACAAGGAGACGGCAGTCCTCTCTGACATCGTAGACCAGCAGGGTGAGCTGGTAATAACCAGAAACGATGATACAAAGCGGGATAACATAATAATAACCCTCGTCAATGTGGAAGAAGAGACCACAGGCAAGGCTCAGCTGCCCTATCTTAAGAATCCTGACAACTCTGTGGACATAATAAACCCTGAGATAAAGCTTAACCTCTATGTGCTTTTCAGCGCCTTCTCCACCATGGACGAGAAGGAGCGGTATCAGAACTGTCTCTGGCTTATCTCAAAGGTGGTGGGTTTTTTCCAGCAAAAGCCTGTCTTCACGCACCACAACTCCCCTGAGCTCGATGCGGGTATAGACAGGCTCATAGCAGAGCTTGTAACCCTCAACCTCGAGCAGCAGAATCATCTCTGGGGAGCCCTTGGAGCAAAACTTCTACCCCATGTGCTCTACAAGATACGGATGCTTACCATAAGAGAGGTTGAAGAAGCTCCAACCGCACCGTTCGTAAAAGAGATAAGGATGGACGGATTGTAAAAAGACCGATGAGCTATTACTTCGGCAGGATATTTACAATAGAGTTCTTACACAACTATTACACAAACAGGGTCTGCTCGGGCATACGCCTTGAGCCAACAGAGGAGTGTGGCAGGCTACTCAAGGGCAACAGGCTGCTTTTCAAGGAGACCTCCATGGGTGGGCAGGTAGTAAGGGAGCTCAAGAAAGAAGAGGGTAGCCTTAAACCCATTGTGCAGGTAAAAGAGGGCACCGCCTTTGTATTCAAGATTCTTCTTGACAACCCCTTCTTCTGGAACATAACAGATGTTGAGCTCGAGAAGGTTCATCCTGCAAGTGTTTTTGTATTTGAAAACAGTGATACCTCACCTGTTGGTGCAGATGGCACAGTGATTGTCCACAGCGGAAGGCTTTCAGAGCCCGTAAGGGTTTCGGGAAAGGTTGTCAAATACAGCCTTGAGGGGCTTGAGGCATCCACAATCTTTGTATACGACAGAAAGGACAGGGTGGTCTTTGGCAACATATTGAAACCCGAAGAAGAGAGAATCACCATAGACATGACAGGTTGTCCCGAAGGGCTCTACAGGATAAAGGCATACAATAGCTCTGGCGCCATGGTGAAAGAGGACAGTGTATTTATAACAGCCGATAGCCTTAAGCCAGCGCCTTTTGGGTTCGTAGTGGTGCGTTTTACTTCGAGCCTGCTTGGTGATGGTAGAGACGAACACACCTTCAGAGTGGAGTTTTCTTCAAGAGAGATAAACTGGACATACAGGATAAACCTTAAGACCTCTGGAAGCCTTAACAACATAGATGCCACGAAGCTCAAAATAGTTGATGCACCGGTGAGATTTTCGAAAACAGTGTCTGGCACGGGGGCGGAAAGGCTCGTGGAGTTTACCTCTGAGACTCCTATAGAGCTCAAAGAAGAGCCATACAAGACTATAAAACTTGTGGAGGAGCCCTCGGCAGAGGAAAGAAGGATTATCTTGAAGACATTGCCCAACCCTGATGTGCGCAGACTCATAAAGGATGACAGTGGGCTTAAATCCATAATCTATCTAACAATCAAATAACAAAGGAGGATGTTATGGCATTCAAGACCCCAGGCGTTTATGTTGAGGAGAAATCCATATTCCCGCCATCGATAGCACAGGTAGAAACTGCCATACCTGCCTTCATAGGCTACACGGAGAAGGCAGAGGAGAAGACCCCCGAAGACCTGCGTAAAAAACCGAAGAAGATTTCCTCCATGCTCGAGTTTGAAACATACTTTGGTGGGCCCCCTCCACTCAGCATAAGCAAGGTAGAGCTGGACAGCAATAACTCCTTCAAGAGCGCAACCATAAGCCCAAGGTTCTATCTATACCACAGCATGCAGCTCTTCTTTGCAAACGGTGGTGGAGATTGCTACATAGTGTCGGTGGGCTCCTACAGCGATGGCGGCGTAGCCAAAGAGAGGTTCAGTGAAGGGCTGCAAGCCCTTGAAAAGGAAGACGAGCCCACACTCATCGTTTTTCCAGACGCCGTGCTTCTTGGTGACGACGACTTCTACAACCTGCAAAAAGAGGCACTTAAGCAGTGTGGTGAGCTTAAGGACAGGTTCGCCATACTGGACCTCAAAGAGTATGACAGCACCAGCGACTTCGACACACAGGTGGAAAACTTCCGAAACGGCATAGGAACGAGCAACCTTAAGTATGGCGCAGCATATACGCCATTTCTGAGGGCATCGCTCAAGAAGGACATAAGATACAAAGACATCAAGGGTAAGCTTGAGCGCTCCGGTGCCAGTATAGGTATAAAGTCCCTTGACCCTGCAGCACCATCACAGGTAAAGGACCTTATAGATGCACTTGATACCTACGCATCAGACAGTACCCTTATAGATAATGTAAAGGATAAACTCCTTAACGCCGTCCTTGCCGGTACTCCCTTCAGTGTGCCAGATGCCTCTCGCCAGAATCTGTATCAGGTGCTCGAATATCTTAAAAACGAACTGGTCAGCGACAATAAGGCCAGCAAGTTCAAAAATATAATCAAGCTTCTTTGCGAGATAGCC
>DRQE01000139.1 GCA_011371515.1 Deltaproteobacteria bacterium | reverse complement strand
GTGCCGTCAACCATTATGGGGTTAAGGCTTGCCATGGTGAATATGCCATGGGGGCGTGTAACCTCGCTTACAGCCCTCATCATGGGCACGGGACCTACGGCAATGACCACATCTATCTTTCTACCTTCCTGAATGAGCTCTTCCAGCACATTGGTAACAAAGCCGTGGTGGCCGTAGCTACCGTCGTCGGTGGTTACAAGAAGCTCATCACTTACGCTACGCATCTCCTCTTCGAGGATGAGAAGATTCTTCGTTCGGGCACCCATTATGGATATTACATGTGTGCCCACCTCTTTCAGTGCCTTTGCTATTGGGTAGGTAACTGCACAGCCGATACCACCGCCAACGCAGACGGCTGTGCCGTAGTTCTCTATGTGGGTGGGTTTGCCAAGGGGACCAACCACATCGAGCAACCTGTCGCCTGCCTTGAGGCTGCAGAGCATGGAGGTGGTCTTTCCAACCTCCTGCACTATTATGGTGATGGTACCCTCTTGGGCATCGGAGTCTGCAATGGTAAGGGGTATCCTCTCACCATGCTCGTTTATCCTCAAGATTATGAACTGGCCTGCCTTACGCTTTTTTGCGATAAGGGGTGCCTTTATCCTGAAAAGGCAGACCCTGTGGGCAAGCTCTCTTTTTTCTACTATCTCAAACACAGCCTTTCCACCCCCTTAAGAAATTTTACCATCCATTGAAAGATAAAGCCAGAACTCCCTGTTTCCCTTCGCACCCTTTATGGGTGAGGGGCATTCACCTTTCACTTCAAGCCCCATGCTGCGGGCAAACTCCTTTAGCTCTTCTACCACGCGGCGCTGTTTTTCAACATCCCTTACTATGCCGCCCTTTCCAACCTCTCCTTTTCCAACTTCGAACTGTGGCTTAACGAGCGCAAGTATCGTACCACAGGACTTAAGAAACCTCACGACCACAGGAAGAACCTTCTTAAGCGAGATGAACGATACATCTATCACCGCAATGTCCACCTTCTCTCCAAGCTCGTCTTCTTGAAGTTCGCGTATGTTTCTGCCCTCTATAAGGTGTACCCTGCTATCGTTTCGGAGTTTCCAGTCTATAAGTCCCTTTCCAACATCCACTGCGTGCACCCGCTTTGCACCCCGCTGTAAAAGACAGTCGGTGAAACCGCCTGTAGAAGAGCCAACATCGAGTGCCACAAGCCCTGTAACATCTATGTCGAACTCTCTTATTGCTCCCTCGAGCTTGAGCCCGCCCCTGCTTACATAGGGGAGCTTTTCTTTTACCAGAACTTCTGCCCCCTCGTCAACCATTTTTCCGGGCTTCGTGGCAGGCTGCCCATCTACGAGTACCGTGCCTGCCATGATAAGTGCCTGTGCCTTGGCGCGTGTCGGGGCAAGCCCTCTATCAACAAGAAGTATGTCTATTCGCTTTTTTACCATACAGAAGGGAAAAATCAGAGGGCGATACTCTGGTCTTTTCGTGCGGTGCCGCGAAGCATCTTGAGGGCTGTCTTCTCTATACCGCTGGCAGTAAGAAGGCATTCTTCTCTAAGCTCCTTCTGTGTGCCCTGTGGCAGGAACCTATCAGGTATGCCAAGCCTTTTAACATGGCAGAGGATGTCCTCATCGTGGAGTGCCTCAAGCACTGCGCTTCCAAATCCACCCTGCAGGGCGTTCTCCTCAACTGTTATTACTCTGCCCGTGGCAGCCGCATGTTTTAGTATACACTCCCTGTCAAGGGGCTTTACAAACCGTGCATTTATAACCGTTGCGTGTATGTTCGCCCTTTCGAGCCTTTCTGCGGCTTCAAGTGCAGGATACACCATGGCACCTATGGCTATGATGGTGAGGTCTTTACCTTCCCTCAAAACCTCTGCCTTTCCGACAGGTATTACCTCTGGCTCGGGGTTTACCGAGCTGTCAGGACAGCCGCCTCTGGGATACCTTATGGCAGTGGGTTTCCCATAGCCCACAGAAGACCAGAGAAGGTTTTTCAACTCCTCACCATCCTTTGGTGCGCACACTATCATGTTGGGCAGATGTCTCAGGTAGGAAAGATCAAATGCTCCATGGTGGGTCTGCCCATCGGCACCAACTATGCCTGCTCTATCGAGGGCAAGCACCACTGGAAGCCCTTCGATGCATATGTCGTGGCATATCTGGTCGTAGCTTCTCTGCAAAAATGTGGAGTATATGGCAGTAACTGGAAGGAAGCCCTCCTTTGCCAGCCCTGCCGAGAATGTTATTGCGTGCTGCTCTGCAATGCCCACATCGAAGAACCTTTTGGGGAATCTCTTTGCAAAGTCTGTAAGTCCCGTGCCGTCGGGCATGGCAGCGGTTACTGCCACTATGCGGCGGTCTTTCTCTGCAATATTCATGATGGTGGAGCCGAACACCTGTGTGTATGTAAGCCCGCCTTTTGAAAGGGGCTTGCCCGTGGAGACCTCAAAGGGACCTATGCCGTGAAACCTTGCGGGGTTCTCCTCGGCAGGCCTGTAACCCTTGCCCTTCTTCGTAAGAATGTGCACGAGCACGGGCCCGTTGATATGCTTTATCTCCCCAAGTACGGCTATGAGCTCATGGATGTTGTGTCCATCTATGGGACCCACATAGTGAAAGCCAAGCCCTTCGAAGAGCATTCCGGGGGTAAGTAGCGTTATAAGAGAGTCCTCAGCCTTCTTGACGAAACTTACAAGCCCTTCTCCTATTCGTGGTATGTTCTTCACGAACGACTCTATCTCGTTCTTTACCCTTGTTGCAAAGCGGCTGGTAATCTTTTTGCTCAAGAACGCTGAAAGGGCACCAACGTTTTTCGAAATACTCATCTCATTGTCGTTGAGTATGACGATGAGGTCTTTCTTAAGGTGGCCTGCCTGATTGAGCCCCTCAAATGCCACCCCTGCGGTCATGGAACCATCACCTATGATACAGATGACCTTGTTTTGTTCGCCCTTAAGGTCTCTACCGACTGCCATACCGAGCCCGCTCGAGATGGACACAGACGAATGCCCTGAGACGACCGTATCGTAGGGGCTTTCCCATGGCTTTGGAAAACCACTTATGCCACCGAACTGTCTTAAGGTGTGGAAAAGGTGTTTTCTGCCTGTAAGTATCTTATGGGCATATGCCTGATGCCCCACATCCCAGATGAGTTTATCCCGTGGGGTATCGAACACATAGTGGAGTGCTACGGCGAGTTCCACCGCACCAAGGCTTGAGGCAAGGTGCCCACCTGTTTTTGAAACGGTCTCCACTATAAGGGAGCGTATCTCCTCGGAAAGGAGTGGTAGCTCCTCTGCGGAAAGGGTCTTAAGGTCCTCGGGGGTGTTTATCTTTTCAAGAAGCCTTTTCATCTTGTATCAGCGCTTCCTTTCCACTATGAATCTCGCAAGGGCTCTCAAGGGCTCTGCCCTTTCGTCGAGTGTTGAAAGTGAATCTACAGCCCTTTCAACCAGCTCTGTGGCAAGCCTTTTTGACTCACTAAGACCAACGAGTGCAGGGTAGGTTGCCTTCTTCTTTTTCTCGTCTGCGCCAACCTTCTTTCCCATCTCTTCTTCAGAGCCCTCTACATCGAGTATGTCGTCCATTATCTGGAAGGCAAGCCCTATCGAGCGTCCATACTCTGTAAGATGCTCGAGGGTCCTCTGGTCTGCCCCACCTATTATGGCACCACACCTCACAGATGAGGTTATGAGGGCACCTGTTTTGTGTATGTGAATATCCTCTACCAGAGGGAAGGAGAGTTCCTCCGTGCCTTCGGCTTCCATGTCGAGGGCCTGACCTTTTATCATCCCCATACAGCCTGCCGCATGGGCAAGCTCCTTTACCACCCGTAAGAGCCTCCCTTTGTCTTCGATGGGTGTGTCTGCCACCATCTCGAAGGCTATGGTAAGAAGTGCGTCTCCTGCCAGTATGGCGGTTGCCTCGCCAAATGCCTTGTGGCATGTGGGCATACCTCTTCTCAGATCATCGTTGTCCATTGCTGGCAGATCATCGTGTATGAGAGAATAGGTATGCACACATTCAAAGGCACATGCTATGTTC
>DRQE01000138.1 GCA_011371515.1 Deltaproteobacteria bacterium | reverse complement strand
AGGTGAAGCCCTTCAGGACATGCTTTCAACGAGGATAGGCTCACTCCATGGTGTGGAGCTTGTAAGAAAGGATGTTATCAACGAGAGGCTTCCAAAAGGCACAGAGATTACAGAAGGTGTTGCCGAAAAAGTAGGAAAAGGCATGGGGGCAGGCTATGTGCTCTTTGGCAGCCTCTCTATCCTTGGAGACCACATAAGCATTGATGCAAAACTTCTGGATGTCAACAAAGGAAAGCTCCTGCCAATCTACAGAAAGAGCAAGGGTGTGGGCACGGTGGTAGACATTGCGGACACCATGGCAGAGGATGTGCTCAAGGCAATGGGAGTGTGGGAGGAGCCTGTCAAGACAGAGACCCCTGTATACAAAGGAAAGTTCAGGGCTGCTTACGAGGAGGAACCCGAAAAGGCTGACCTGCCAGAAGAAAAGCCCATCGAGCCTGCCAGAAAGGGAATTGGGCTTGAGTTCATAAATGCCGTAGATGTGGCAATGGATGTCAAGGAGATAGAGCTCTATGACCTTACAGGAGACGGAAAAAAGGAGCTTGTGGCACTTACGGAGCAAAGGCTTGTAGTGTTCTCGATAAAAGATAAGGCTGTTGAAAAGCTCGCTGAAATAGATACGGGCGGGGGCAATATATCTGTAGATGTGGCAGATGGAGTGCTTTACCTTTCGAGGCTCGGCAGAAGTGCTCCTGATAGCTGTATCGTGTGGTATGATAAGGGCTTCAAGAAGAAGTGCGGAATACCCTACCTCGTAAGGGTGCTGTATCAGGACGGCACCCCAGTTATTCTCGGGCAGGGCTTCAGAAGAGAGTGGGGCTATAGTGGCGGCATATTCCTGCTCGAAAGAAAGGGTGAGGGGCTTGAGAAGAAAGAGGCGCTGAAGCTACCCCGCAGGATTGCCCTCTACGGGTTCGAGGTATGCAAACTCACAGAGGATTCACCCCCAGCCCTATTGTGGCTCGACAGAAAGGGCTACCTCAGGGTATACACATCCACGGCTGATAAAGAGGGGTTTACCGAAAGATGGCGCAGTTCCATTATGTACGGAGGCACCCTTAACTGGGTGGAACTCGAAGAAAGGGATGAGTACATACTCTTTGAGAGCAGGTTCTACTGTGCCGATATAGACGGGGATGGCATAAAAGAGGTCGTAATAAAGAAGAACACGGCAGGTGGAATATTTGGCGAGTGGGCTTCAATAAAGAAGTTCTTCAAGAACGGCTCCATAAGGATTCTTGAGTGGCACGGGGTGTCTTTCAGCGAGGAGTGGAAGAGTGACGAGCTCACACCCTATGTGGCTGACTTTGTTATAGGCGAGCTGAACGGGGTTAAGACCCTCGTTGTGGTTACATCAGAAAAGGGACGCTTTACAGGCAAAGAAAAAAGTTCTATACTTTTTTATAAATTCGATTTATAATATAAGGCGCACGGCGGTGTAGCTCAGGTGGTTAGAGCAGGGGTCTCATAAGCCCCGAGTCGGTGGTTCGAGTCCACCCACCGCCACCACTTCCAGTTTTTAACCCACCGTAACAAGAGAAGTTCCGAACAGTAAGAAGCCTTTCAACGCAAGTATTACTGATGGACGATATAAGGCTCTCTCTTTTTACCTTATACTTCCAATCCTCAGTGCATTCAGTATGACCGCAAGGCTTAGACCCATGTCTCCTGCGGCAACGGCAAGCCACAGGCTAATTACACCGGGGAAGGCAAGAATGGCAAGGCTGCCCTTTATGGTTATGGAGGCAACTATATTCTGTTTTACAACTGCCATGGTCCTCTTGCTGAGCCTTATAAGGTAGTTTACCTTTGAAAGGTCATCCTCCATCAGCACCACATCGGCAGTGTCTATTGCCACATCAGAGCCTATGGCACCCATGGCTATACCCACATGTGCCCTTGCAAGGGCAGGTGCGTCGTTCACACCATCACCTATCATAACCACATGTTCGTGTGTCTTGAGCAGTTCCTCTATTGCACTTACCTTGTCCTCGGGCAGAAGTTCCGAGTAGTATTCATCGAGAGCCAGCCTTTTTGCTATGGCACGGGCAACGCGTTCGTTGTCTCCTGTGAGCATCACCGTCTTTATGCCACTTCTCTTTAGCCTTCTTACCACCTCGAATGAAGCAGGTCTTATTCTGTCCATCAGGGCTATTATACCTATGCAGTGCTCGCTGTTACCAACGAGCACAACGGTCTTTCCCTCGTCTTCGAATCTTTCGAGCAGTTCTTCGGGAAACTCTATGGACTCTTCTTTGAAGAAGCTACGGTTGCCTATGTAGAAGGTGCCACCTTCAAGGTCTGCGGTGAGCCCCTTGCCTGTTACAGACCTGAAGTTGTGTATTGCACACGGTTCTATACCTTCTTCTTTTGCCTTTGCCACGATGGCATCTGCCAGAGGGTGTTTGCTTCTTGCCTCAAGAGAGGCGGCTATTTGAAGGAGCTTCTCTTTGGAATAGTTGTTGAGTGCCATCACATCGGTTACCTCTGGGGTGCCTTCCGTAAGGGTGCCTGTTTTATCGAATACCACAACCCTTGCCTTTCTCAGCTCTTCAAGATAGGTGCCACCTTTTATAAGCACCCCGTTCCTTGCAGCAGAGGTTATGCCAGATACCATAGAGACAGGTGTGGATATTGCAAGTGCACAGGGGCATGCCACGACGAGCAATACAAGGGCTCTGTAGAACCACTCGCTGAAGGGCCAGCCCAGAAGAAGTGGCGGCACAGTCATGACGAGAAAGGCAAGCCCTACCACCACAGGTGTATAGTAGCGGGCAAACCTGTTTATGAAGGCTTCTGTGGGGCTTTTTTCGCGCTGAGCCTCTTCGACTATCTTTATTATCTTTGATAGTATGGTCTCCTCAGAGCCCTTCGTTACCTTTATTTCGAGGTAGCCTTCTTCGTTTATGGTGCCTGCAAACACCTGACTTCCTTCGGTCTTAAGAACAGGCATGCTTTCCCCTGTTATGGGAGCCTGATTTACAGAAGATGTGCCATGGACCACGATGCCGTCGCGGGGGATGCGATCGCCCGGTTTGACCACTATAATGTCTCCAGCCCTTACCTGATGCACATGGACGACCTGTTCTTTGCCGTCCCTTTTGAGAGTTGCCGTTTCAGGGGCAAGGCTAAGGAGTTCTCCAACAGACCTTTTTGCCCTCTCTGCTGCATAGTCCTCGAGGAGTTCTGCTATGTAGAAAAGGTATATGACCGCTGCACCTTCCTCACCATGGCCTATAAGAAAAGCGCCTGTTGCAGCAATGGTCATGAGAAAGTTCATGTCGAGCCTTCTGCGCCAGAGAGCGAGCACACCCCTTTTAATGATACCGTGCCCTGCTATGAGGACTACGAGGAGAAACAGACCCTGTGCAACCCACCGGTAGGGGGTGAAGATCTCAAAGTAAAGCCCTGCTGCGAATATTACGCCAGACAGGGCAACAATGAGCATACCCTTCTGCTTCCACAGGGGGTCCTTTAGGTCGAGCTCTTCTTTTCCGCAGGTGGAACACACTGTGCCATGGCTGTGCTGGTCTTCTTTTTCTCGGTGCTTCAATTCCTGTAACCCCTTTTTAATTCTTGTAGTTTCCAGATAATACCACATGGTGTGCACCGATTAAAAGACAAATCTCAACTTTATCTGTTTTTCAACCATCGGTGCCGCAGCGATGATACTTGACAATCCCTGAAAGGTTTAGTAACCTTATGCTTTATTTGATCAGGGAGTAATAGTTATGGCAGATTTCTACCAGAGCAGACTCATAACCCCCCTTCACCGCCTCGGGCAGCCAAGCCTTGAAAGGCTTGAGGCAGAGCTTGAGCTATATTCGATGGTAAGTCCAATAGCACTTGTGCTGCCTGCCCTCTACAGCGATGTGCAGAGCGAGGCAATGAAGGGCATAGTAGAAGAGCTTAAGAAGGCAAAGTTTATAAAAGAGATAGTCTTAAGCCTTGGGCCTGCAACGGATGACGAGTTCAAGAGGGTTAAGGAGTTTCTCTCTGTGCTCCCTCAGGAGGTAAGTGTTATACACAACAGTGGGAAACGCATAGAGGAGATATACCGCATATTCGACAAAGAGGGGGTAAGTGCCGGTAAGGACGGTAAGGGCCGTTCGGCATGGCTTTCCTATGGATATGTGCTTGCCCGTGGCAAGTGCGAGGTTATAGCACTCCACGACTGCGACATAAAGAGCTACTCAAGAGAGATGCTCGCAAGGCTATGTTATCCCGTGGTAAACCCTTCGCTGGACTTCGTCTTCTGCAAGGGTTACTACGCAAGGGTTACCAACAAGCTCCACGGCCGCGTTACACGGCTTTTCGTAACACCCCTTGTGAGAGCCCTTGAAAGGATAATAGGCAACCACCCATTCCTTGAGTTCATAGATAACTTCCGCTATCCACTTGCAGGTGAGGTCTGCATGGTGACAGAGCTTGCAAGGGTTAACCGCATACCATGGGACTGGGGCCTTGAGGTGGGTGTGCTTGCAGAGGTCTATCGTAACTACTCACCGAGAAGGGTGTGTCAGGTGGACATAGCGGAAAACTACGAGCACAAGCACCAGCCCCTCTCAGAGGAAGACCCCTCCACAGGGCTTACCAAGATGTCCATAGACATAGCGAAATCTCTCTTCAGGACACTTGCCTCTGAGGGGATAGTCTTTTCAGACGGCTTTTTCAAGACCCTTGTCGTTACCTACCAGAGACTTGCCGAGGACACCCTTGCCCGCTACGAGGGCGATGCCGCAATAAACGGGCTTGAGTTCGACCGCCATTCAGAAGCAAGGGCTGTGGATGCCTTTACCCGTGGTATAACCATAGCCGCAGAGACCATAAGAAACGACCCACTCGGTGCACCACTCATTCCTAACTGGAACAGAGTCATATCCGCCATACCGGGCATACTCGAGAGGCTTAAAGAGGCGGTTGAAGAGGACAATAAACTTTAGAAACTTAAGCACACCCTGAAAGACTTCCCACAGGCTCCATAGCTGAAACCGTCAAAAGAGTTTTACACCCATGCCCTTCTTTCGCAACTCTGGAGCATATCTTCTTGACAGGGCAGATTCTCCGTGTAATATAAAAATAAGTAAGCACTTACTAACTTAACATCTGATTGGAGATCTTTGTATGCCGGTAAAGAAGAAGAGGCGTTTTTCAGGAGAGCAGAGGAGGCAGCAGATAGTAAGGGTTGCAGAGAGGCTCTTTTCGAAGAAGGGCTTCAGGGGGACAACCACGCGGGAGATTGCAAAAAAGGCAGGCATAAGTGAGGCAACCATATTCAAGCATTTTTCCGGAAAGGAGGACCTCTACAGGGCAATAATAAACCGCTGCTGTGACGATGCAGGTGGAGGGATAGCCTTCATAAAGAGAATCGAGAACAAAGAAGGTGTGGAGCTGTTCCGTGAGGTTGCCCGCTTCTTTATGGAAAAGTACCGTGAAGACCCGTCTTTTGCAAGGCTACTTATGTTCAGTGCCCTTGAGGAGAGAAACTTCTCGGACATATTCATAAAGTCCAAGGGTATGGATAGCCTGAACTATCTTTCAAAAAGGATAGAGGAGCTCATGAAAAAGGGTGTGTTCAGAAGGGCAAATCCGACTCTATGTGCAAGGGCATTCCTTGGAATGATTATGCACTACTGTATGCTTCAGGAGATATACGGGTTCAAAAGGTTCATGGACTTTCCACAGGAAGAGGTCATAGATACATTCGTTGAGATATTCACAAGGGGTATGTCAAAACAGGGGGGTAAATGATGGCTTTAAGAAGGCTCTTTCTTGTGGCACTGGTTGTATTATCCTCAACTGTGGTATGGGCAGAGGAGCTTACCCTCTACAGGCTGTGGCAGATGGCACTAAAAAACCACGAGGCTCTATACATTGCAAAAGAGGGGCTGCAACAGGCACGGTTCGACATAAAGAGGGCGTACTCAACTCTTCTGCCTTCCCTTACCGTTGAGAGCACCTATACCCGCTACTCAGAGGAGAAAAAGGTAGGCAGTTTTCTCATCCAGCCCGAAGAGGCCGTAAGGTTTGAGGCACGCCTTTCACAGACCATATACAACGGGGGTAAGGAGTGGAGCCTTTTAAGGCAGGCAAGAAAGAGGCTCAAGGCAACAAAGTGGGCAGAAGAGGATGTGAAAGAGGCCATATTGCTCGATGTATCAGGGGCATTCTTCAACCTCCTTAAGGCAGAAAAGGAGGTCGAGATAAGGAAGGCATCCCTCAGGCGAGCAGAAGAACATCTGAAAACGGCAAGGGCGCTTTTCAAGGTGGGGCTCAGAACAAAGGTTGACCTCTTGAGGGCAGAAACCGAGGTTGCCACAAAACAGTCCGCCCTTATAGAGGCAGAGGCAGCTGTAAGGGATGCAGCCGCACTTCTCAAGAGACTTACAGGCTACAGGGGCGAGCTTCGTGTAAAGGAGCCACAGGGTGAGGCTTCCTTTGAGGGCACACCAGAGGAGTTCTTGAAGATAGCCCTCGAGAAGAGAAAGGACTATCAGCAAAAACTCATAGAAGAGCAGATTGCAAAAGAAGGTATACGCTATGCAAAGGGGGAGTTCCTGCCAAGCCTTTCCATAGATGGCGTATACACATGGAGGGATCAGAACCCACGCACGAGTTTCTTTATAGAGGACATACTCTACGGTGGACTGACGGTAAGATTGCCGCTATTCGAGGGTGGGCTGAGAGTGGCAGAGCTTAAGAAGGCAAGAAGT
>DRQE01000137.1 GCA_011371515.1 Deltaproteobacteria bacterium | reverse complement strand
TTTAAAGGTTGATACACATATGGGTACCACCCCTTGGCACACTCTTAAAAAACTTATCGGTGTGGAAGCAAAGATGTAAAAGACTGGATACCATCTGCGAGAAAGCCACCATCACTTATGCAGGACAGACACACCACCTCTATACAGTGCAGCAATAAAAGCACCAACACACTGGGGATCGAACTGCACACCTGAAAACCTCTTTAGCTCCTCCACTATCGCCTCCTTTGACAGGGCTTTTCTGTAGGGCCTGTCGGAAGACATGGCGTCCACCGTATCTGCAACGGCTATTATGCGTGCAAAAAGGGGTATCTCATCTGCCTTAATGCCATCAGGATAACCCTTTCCGTTGTACCATTCGTGATGATGCCTTATAGCAGGTATTATATCGCCAAGCTGTTTTATTGGCTCAAGTATCTCCGCACCCTTTACAGGGTGCTGCCTCATAATCTCTATCTCGCTTTTCGACAGCCTTGCTGGTTTATCCAGTATGGACTCATACACGCCAATCTTTCCTATGTCGTGCAACAGGGCTGCAAGCTCAAGCCTCTTGAGCTCTCTCTCGCCCATACCGAGCTCCTTTCCTATGGCAACGGAGAACTCTGCAACACGCCTTGAGTGTCCTGCCGTCCATCTGCTCTTTGCATCTATGGTCTCCGTAAGGGTTCTTACTGTTCCCCAGAAAAGCTCTTCCAGATCTTCCACAAGCCTTGCATTCTCAAGGGCTACGGAGAGCTGTGTGGAAATCTTCTCAAGGGTGGAAAGGTCTTCCGGCACGAACCCTGACGGGCGATGGGAAAGCACTATGAGCACACCGGCAGCCTCCTTTCTCACAACAAGGGGAAGCATTACAGAAGAGGAGAAACCCTCTTTAAGAAGGGTCTCCTCAAACCTCTTTATGGATTTCTTGTCCTTGAAGTTCGGCTCAAACACAGGATTACCTGTCCTTACAGCCATGGTTATATCTACATCATCACGGCTTATGCGTTCTCCCTTTCGGAAGGACTTCACCGCATAACCCGATGCGTAGACGAACTGCCGTGTATCTTCATCCGTAAGGAGTATGACCGTTCCATCTGCTGGCACTACAAGAGAAATCATTCGTGTTACCGTATCGAGTATCTCCGATGGTTTCAGGGTTGACAGTACGTATCTATCTATCTCGTGCATTACCCGTATGGTCTCTATCTTATGGGATAGCTCCATGGCTTTGTCCACACTCTCCTTGTAGAGACGAGCCTCTTCGAGTGAGAGTGACACCTGATCTGCTATGCCGTGGAACAGCTCAAGCTCTCTCTGGGCAAACTGCACAGACCCGTAGCCATCTCTTGCAAATATGCCGAGCATAAAACCAAGGGGGCCCGTTCTGCCCTGAAAGGGTATAAAAAGGGCACCCTTTATGTTCTTCAACACCTCAAACACAGAGCCTCTAAGCCCCTCTTCCACATCGCTGTAGACAGTGGGAGCCCCTCTATCCATCACCTCTTTTATAAGTGGAAAATCCCTTTCAACAGGGGTGGTCCTGAAAAGAGAGACAACATCCTCTGGTAGCCCCTTTGCGTATTCGAATCTGAACGCCCCTTCTTCCATGTCCCAGAGATACACAATACAGGTATCACAGCCTATTATCTTGTTGGAGCATGTCACCACCTCTTCTATAAGTCTGTGTCTGTCCGTGGTATGGGCAGTTGCATGGGCTATCATGAGAAGGTTGGATGTCCTCTCCTTCTCCTCCCATAGTTTTTCGAAGCTACTTTTAAGCTCCTCTTCCGCCCGACGCTGGTCTGTTATGTCTTCAAGCACATGGACTGAAAAGAACTCCTTCAGCATCTTATCCCTTGCAGGATAGAACTTAAGCCTGTATGTCTTCTTTTTCCGTACGGTTACCTCTTCAAGCACATCCACTCTTTGTTCACCTTCCACACAGTTGCAGATGGGTTTGTGTGTGATGGGGAATATCTCGTAGTAGGGCTTTCCGATAAAGTCCTCGTAAGGCATGCCCGCTGCCTCTCTGTACGCCCTGTTTGCCCTTATTATTCTGTACTTTTCGTCGTGTATACAGATTGGGTCCTTTATGGCATCGAAGGTTATCTCCCACTCCCTCTTTGCCCTTATTATACGGTGTCCTGTCTCGTTGAGGTCTTCCAGTATGTAGAGCATTGCCCTTCGTGTATCCTCGAGCTCGCGTTCTCTTTCACGAAGCCTTGCAAGCTCTTCCCTGAGGCTCTGAACCTCTTTTTCGAGACTCTTTATCTTTTCTATACCTTTATTTATTACTTTCAAGCTCATCGATGCGTTTCCTCAACCTGACGATTTCTCTTCGCAATTCCTCCATCCTGAGCTCTCTACCCACCATTATTCTGTTCATGCGCTCAAGGTCGTCTATTTTATGTTTAAGTTCTTCCTCTATCTCAATCCTTTTCGTTATATCCCTCATAATGCCTATTCCATACCATGCTCCCTTTCTTTTAACCCCTGCAAGAGACAGCTCAACAGGCACCTCTGTCCTGTCTTTCCTTACACCCCTTGTCTCAAGGGTTTTTCCTATGAAACTGCCCTCCCCTGTGGCTGCAAACCTTTTAAAGCCCTCCATGAACTGCTGGTGCTGCCCTTCGGGTATTATCAATTTATAGAGCTTTCGCCCCATTGCCTCACTTTGAGTGTAGCCGAACATCCTTTCAGCCGCTCTGTTCCAGAAGGTTATACTGCCCTTACCATCCACCATTACTATGGCATCCAGAGCAGAGATGGCTATGGTTCTGAATACCTCTTCACTTTCGGCAACCTCGTTAATGTAGCTTCTGTAACAGGTTATGTCTAAAAAATACTCTACACGCCCGCATCCCTCGGCACGCACTGGTTTGCTCCAGAAAAGAAGCCACCTTTCTTTTCTTCTTCCCTGTGCCATAATGTGGCATTCCATCCCCTCTATGGGTGTATTGTTCTCATACGCTGAAAAGAGCCTTTTTTCGAACTCCTCACCATTTTCAAATACCTTCCTGAGCTTCTTCGTAAACAACTCTGGCGTTGTAAGCCCGAGAGCATCCTCTTTGCTTACTCCAGTGAGTTCTTCCATGCCCCTGTTTATCCACAGTATGTTCAGATTGTCCGATAGTATTGCCATGGATATATCCACATTCTCAATAGCCTGTCTTATGATGTCGAAGGAGATATTAGTGTATCTTTCGGTACCCATACCGTCCTCCCTCGGTTTGGTCAGACAGCCTCTACCCTGTTTCTGCCTTTTCTCTTTGCCCTGTAGAGTGCCTCGTCCGCCTTTTTTACAAGCTCATCCACCGTGGTGCCGTCGTCAGGGAAGGTTGCCACCCCGATACTTATGGTAAGTGAGCCCCCCGGCTGCTTCTCTTCGCCCTGAAAGTCCTTCTTTTCCACCTCCATTCTTATCCTTTCTGCAACCTTTACTGCTGTGTCTTTTGCCGTCTCGGGCAGTATTATGGCAAACTCTTCCCCACCGTATCGTGCAGGCACATCGTTCACCCTCAGGGTGTTCTTTATACACTCTGCCACCCCTTTGAGTACCACATCGCCTTCCTGATGCCCGTGTGTGTCATTGTAATGTTTAAAGTTATCTATATCTGCCATTATAAGGGACAGCCGCCTGTCATAGCGCTTTGCCCTCTCCAGCTCTTCTGCAAACCTCTTGTAGAAGTATCTGTGGTTATACAGTCCGGTAAGCCCATCGGTTATGGACATGGCTTCGAGTTTACGGTTGAGGTCTATGAGCTCATCTGTTCTTTCTTTAAGTCTCTGTGCCATGTTGTTGAACTCTTCAACAAGGCGATTTATCTCCATTCCGTCCTTTATGTCTATTCTATAATCCAGATTGCCCGAGCCTATAATCTTTGCTGCCTTGTAGAGTTCTGCAAGGGGTCTCACATTGTAATGGAGTATGAAAGCTATTGCTGCAAGCACAACTATGCCCACCAGTATGAGGCTCGTTATGATGAAGCGCTTTATGGCTTCATGCACCATTGCGTCGTATTTGTCGAGAGACACGGTAAGTGAGATGGCGCCATTTACCTCACCAACCTTTGCCCTGTGGCACCTCAAACACTCCTCTTTCACAAATAGGGGCATGATGAACCTGACCTTCCTCACACCATTCTCCGTGTACTCTTCCATAACCTCCTTTCCCTGTATGGCTATCTTTTCGAGCTCGTCCCTTGGAACTTCATCCTCTTCCACACCAAACTGCCTCTCAACGGGCTCTCCATGAATGACCCTTACCTCCTCTATACCCTCTATCGAGTTGAGCCTTTTTATTATCGCCCTGTTCTCCTTCCTTCCTCCTCCGTATCTCATGGAAGTATAGAGCTCATCGAATATGATGCTGTTTACAAGCCGCAGGTTGTCCCGCTGGATGCTGGATATGAGACTCTTCTCATGCGTTATGGCAAGGTAGAGTATTATCCCTATGCTTACAGACATAAAGGCAACTACAGAGAACAACAGCTTGTGGGCAAATCTCATGGACATACAAACCCACACTCTTTCTCAGAGACAGCCCTGTGCTGGAAAAAGTCGAAGATGATAGTAGCTCTCAAGACAGGCTGGCTAAAGAAGACTACTCTCCCCCATACACACCCCTTTTTTTGAAAAGACAGGTTGAACCAGTTTCTCTTACGGTTAAACAGATTATATCAGCAGTTTAAAACATTTGCAATATCAAGCACTTTTTCCTTTAGATGGTTGACTTTTTCTGTAGACTCTGATAATCCTATGATGATGGACGAAGTCCGGGGGAAAAGGTTTTTTCTTTTAGCCATAGGGGTAGTCCTTACCATAATAATAGTGTTTACAATCGTTGGTGATAAGGGACTTGTGGATGTAATCCGCCTTAAAAACGAAAAGGAGCGGATAGTCCTCAAGAAAAATGCCCTTGAAGAGGAGAACAGGGAGCTTCTGCACAGAATAGAGCTACTCAAGAAAGACACCCGTTACATCGAGGAGGTAGCGCGCAGAGAGCTCGGCATGATAGGAAAGAACGAGGTGCTTTACATCATAGAGGAGTAGACTATTCGCTACCTGCCTTCCCCTGAGTCCATCTTCACAAAAGCTCTTTAGACAGGAAATCTTTGCAATAAGCAGAGGGGAGCCTCCATCATGGAAAGAATCACAAAGGTGGCAGCCATACAGGTTGTTGCCCAGAAAGACAGAGCAGACACACTCAAGCGCACAACAGAGCTTATAGATATAGCCACAAAGGAGGGCTCAAAGATTGTCTGTCTGCCGCAGCTATTCAACCTTCCTTGGTTTGCCCATACAATGGACAGGGAGAACTTCAACCTTGCGGAGGACGAGCAGGGCACCACATTGACTTCCCTCAGAGAGATTGCGGCATCAAAGGGTATAGTGCTCATAGCCCCTTTATTCGAGAAGGCAGGCGACAGATACTTCAATACCGCCTTCGTAATAGGCACGGATGGCAGCATAATCGGCAGATACCGCAAGGTGCATGTGCCACAGATACCGCTGTGGGAAGAGCGGTTCTACTTTAGCCCCGGTGATACGGGCTTTCCCGTATTCCAGACCCCCTTTGCACGCATAGGGGTGCAGATATGCTGGGATGCCTTCTTTCCAGAGGGCTTCAGGGTGCTGGCGCTCAAAGGGGCAGAGGTGGTCTTTGTGCCCACAGCAGCGGCATTCTACCACTCAAGGCTCAAGTGGGAAAGGTCTCTTTCTGCCTCGGCACATGCAAACGGCTTTTTCGTCTTCAGGGTAAACCGCGTTGGCAAGGAGGAAAAACAGGACTTCTACGGAAGAAGTTTCTGTGTTGGTCCTGATGGAGAGTTTCTGGTAAAACCCGTTGGCTCGTCAGAGGGTATAGTGGTGGCTACCCTCGACCTTAATCTCATAAATACCATAAGAAACGAGTGGGTCTTCCTTCGCGACAGAAGGCCCGAGGTATACAGACTCATTGCGGGAGACGATGAAGAAGAGAGAACTTGAGCAACTAATACAAAAGATTGTCAACGAAAAGGTTGAAGAGGGCGCCATAAAGAGCCCTGTAAAGGTGATGCTCGAGCGTCCTCCAAGGGAGGAACTGGGGGATTTCTCCACCAATGTGGCAATGCTTCTTACAAAGAGTGAGCGCAAACCGCCACGCCAGATTGCAGAACTACTCGTACCCTCCATAGAGGCACTCGGCTGCGTGGAAGATGTCAGGGTTGAGGGGCCCGGATTCATAAATATATACCTTAAGAAAGACTGCTGGTACGACACACTTAAAGAGATACTCCAGAAGAGGGGGTCCTACGGAGACTGTCCCCATGTGGGCGAGGGTAAAAAGGTGCAGGTTGAGTTCGTAAGTGCCAACCCAACAGGCCCGCTCCACATAGGCCACGGCAGAGGGGCTGCCGTTGGGGATGCCCTCTCACGCATACTTGAGGCTGCAGGCTACCAGATCACGCGCGAGTATTACATAAACGATGTGGGCAAGCAGATGACAATCCTCGGGCATTCCCTCTACATAAGATACCTTGAGCTTCTCGGTAAAGATGTAACACTTCCCGAAGACCACTATCAGGGAGACTACATAAAAGACATTGCAGAGGAGTTTCTGAAAAGACAGGGTAAGAAGTACGCAGAGGTCCCCTTTGATGAGTGCAGCCAGCTTTTCATAGAATTTGCAAAGGACTCCATCCTTTCTGGCATAAAGAAAGACCTTGAGGACTTCGGCGTCCATTTCGATGTATGGTTCAGCGAGAAGACTCTTTTTGAAAAAAACCTCGTTGAGACAACCATAGAGGAGCTCAAAGCCCGCGGAGTGATATACGAAAAGGATGGTGCCCTGTGGTTCAAGACCACTGAATTTGGCGACGATAAGGACAGGGTTCTCGTAAAGCAGGATGGCTCCACCACATACTTTGCCTCGGACATAGCCTATCACCGTAATAAACTCAGGCGCGGCTTCAACACCATAGTGGACATATGGGGGGCAGACCACCATGGTTATGCACCCCGTATAAGGGCACTTTTCAGTGCCCTCGGGGAAGACCCCGAAAGGCTTAAGATAATCCTCATACAGCTTGTAAGCCTTAAGCGTGGTGGCAAGCCCGTTGCCATGAGCACGAGAAAGGCAGAGTTCGTCACCCTCCGTGAGGTGATAGACGAAGTGGGCAAGGATGCGGCAAGGTTCATCTTCCTTACGAGAAAGGCAGATGCCCACCTTGAGTTCGACCTCGAGCTTGCCAGAAGGCAGGCTCCAGAAAACCCTGTCTATTATGTGCAGTACTGCCACGCAAGGATTATGAGCATACTGGAGTTTGCAAAGGAAAAGGGGCTGGACATTCCCGATGCACCACATACGGAGCTTTTACGCCGCCTTGACCTGAAAGAAGAGCTTAACATCATAAAGCATCTATCAAGGCTTGAGGAGGTCGTGGAATCGGCTGCCACGAGTTTTGAGCCCCACAGGGTTACATTCTATCTCAGAGAGCTTGCAGCCCTGTTTCATCCCTATTACAATACACATCGTGTGGTATCGGAAGATACCGAGCTCAGCCTTGCAAGGCTTACCCTCTGCAGGGCAACGGCAGAGGTGGTAAGAAAGGGGCTCAGATTACTCGGTGTAGATGCACCATCGAGGATGTAAGGTTTTTTCCACATTATGCTTGAGGAAGTCCTTAAAAAAGACGAGCCCACTGTTGCAACCTATCTTGCGGAGCTTGGCTTTCCCGATGGTAGAAGGGCATGCAGGGTGTTCAAAACACTTCTGAGAACCCCGCTGAAAGAAAGACTCGACCATGTAATGGACCTCTGTCTTGACTCCCCGCATCCTGACTCTGCGGTGGTAAACCTCGAACGGGTTGTAACGGCACTTTCAGACGAGATGCTCACAAGGTGGCTCACCGAGGGAGAACACCTCGAAAGGCTCGTGCTCCTCTGTGGTGCCTCACCCTACCTTGTGGGTCTGTTGCTCAAGGATGCCAGAGAGTACATAAAGACCCTTTCTGACGCCGAACTCGGAAAAACAAAGACAAAAAAGGTGTTCCTTGCAGAACTCACCCCACTTACAGAGGGTATACAGGACGAGGCTACCCTTAGCCGTATACTCAGAAGATACCGTAACCGCGAATACATAAGGATAGGCATAAGAGAGCTTACAGAGAAGGCTTCTGTAGAGGACATTCTCGGAGAGCTTTCAGGGCTTGCAGATGCCACCCTTGAGGTGGCAACGGGGTTTGTCCTGAGTGAGCTTGAAGCCCTCTACGGCACCCCACTGTATGAGGCAGAGGATGGCTCGCTCAAAAGGGCAGAGTTCAGTGTGATAGGGCTTGGAAAACTCGGCGGTGGTGAGCTCAACTTCCTGTCTGACATAGACATCATCTACATATACTCAAGTGACCGTGGCAGCACAAAGGGGGTGGAGGGAAGGAAGAACACCTCCATAACGCTGCATGAGTTCTTCTCCAAGGTGGCTGAAAGGATTACAAGGCTTGTATCTGCAATAACGGAGGATGGCTTCGTATTCCGTGTGGACCTGAACCTGAGGCCAGAGGGAAGGTCAGGCGATATTGTGAACTCTCTTAGAAGCGCAGAGATATACTACGAAAGCTGGGGGCAGACTTGGGAGCGGGCAGCCCTTATAAAGGCTCGCCCTGTTGCTGGTAGCTACAGCCTTGGAGAGCGCTTCGTCCAGATGACCCAGCCCTTCGTCTACAGAAGATACCTTGACTTTACTGCCATAGAGGAGATAAAGCATCTTAAAGCCCGTATAGACATAGAGCTTCTCAGGAAGAAGGCAGACAGGGTGGATGTAAAACTCGGTAGAGGCGGCATAAGAGAGATAGAATTCTTCTGTCAGGCACTCCAGCTCATATATGGTGGAAGATACAGACTTTTGAGAACCCGAAGCACCCTTGAAGCCATAGAAAGGCTCGTTGAGAAGGGGCTTCTCTCCGAGCAGGACGGCATGTTGCTGCGGGAATCTTACATATTCTTAAGAAGGCTTGAGCACCGCCTTCAGATAGTCCACGGCACACAGACCCAGTCTCTGCCGCGCACATCGGAAGAACTCACAAGGGTTGCACGGATGATGGGCTTTAAAGACAGGGATGAGCTCTGGCAACAGTATCACTTTATAACTGGCTCTGTTCACGACATCTACAACACCCTGTTTTACGGCTCTGAGGAAGAGCTCAAACGGGACATACCAGAGGACGTGCTGCTACTTCTCTCACGGGATATAACAGACGAAGAGATGCAGCGTATCCTCAAGGGGCTCGGCTTTGAAGACCCCGAGACACCCAAGCGGGTGAAACTATTAAGAGAGGGCTCACCATTCTTGCGTCTGCCCGAGCGGGCAAGACTTTTAAGGGAGAAGATACTCCCGTACATAATTATGAGGGCATCAGAGGCAACCAACCCCGACATGGCAATTCTCAACATGGAGCGCTTCATATCATCTGTGGGGGCAAGAACCACCCTTTATTCGCTTCTTTCGGAAAACCCATCCCTCATGCGTGAGCTTATAAAGATATTCGGCTCGAGTGCATTCCTTTCGAACACCCTTATAGCCCAGCCCGAAAGCCTTGACATACTGCTTTCAGAAGAGATGGCAATACCCTACAAGGAAAAAGAGCTAATGCGAAGGGAGCTTACCTCCATGCTTTCCGAGACCGAAGATTACGAGGAATGGCTTGAGATCCTGAGGCGCTACAAGAAACAGGAGACCTTCCGCCTTGGCATACAGCACCTTGCAGGAACCCTTTCTGCAGAGGGGCTCTCTGAAGAACTCACCCTGCTTGCAGAACTCTCGCTCGAGGTTGCCCTTGAGATAGCCATAAGGACACTTAGCCCCAGATACGGACTTCCACAGGACCGTAGATTCGCCATAATAGGGCTTGGTAAACTCGGCGGCAGAGAGCTCATCTATGGCTCCGACCTCGACATAATATTTGTATACGGCGATGAGGGAGGACAGACCGATGGAGCAAAGCCCATCACAGACCACGAGTTCTATGTAAAGTGTGCCCAGAAGATAATAAGCATACTGTCTGTAAGAACCAGAGAGGGTATAGTATTCTCCATAGATACGAGGCTCAGGCCCACGGGAAGCTCTGGTCCTCTTGTGGTTTCAAAAGGCTCCTTTCTGCGCTATCACAGAGAGAAGGCACAGGTGTGGGAAAGACAGGCTGCCATAAGGGCAAGGTTTGTTGCTGGCACAACCGAGTTTGGCGAGACGGTGGTAAAAGAACTCAAAGAGATTGTCTTTTCTGGTCCACTGAAAAAAGAGGACATCGATGAGCTTCTGAGGATACGCCAGAGGATGGAAGAGGAGCTTGCACGGGAGACACCCGAAAGGTTCGATATAAAAACCGGAAGGGGCGGGCTTGTTGATATAGAATTTTTGGTGCAGATACTGCAACTACATCATGGCTGGAAGCTTTCTGCCCTCAGAAAAGAGAACACCCTTTCTGCCCTCAGAGAGCTTAAGGACTCTGAAATACTGAGCCAGCAGGAATACCAGCTACTGCTCTCTGCCTACAGCTTATACCGTCAGATAGAGCTCACCCTTAGAGTGGTCCACGACACACCTGTATGCGTCATAAACCGTGGTTCAGCTATCCTGCGTGCCCTCGTAAGAAGGCTCGGTTATACCAGTGAGGAAGAGTTCATCGAATATTACATCGAAAAACGAGAAGGCGTTAGAAGACTGTACATGGAAAAGCTAAAAAACATAAAGGAAGGCTATTAGTCTGCCTCGACAAACTCAAATATTGCCTTCAACAGTTCTGTCTTGCCTTCGCCCGTACGGGCAGAAAAGGGTATGACCCTTTCAACTCCAAGTGCCTTTCTTATGGCTGCCACCCTCTGTGAGAGCCTTCCCCTTGGCATCTTGTCTGCCTTTGTGAGCACTGTTACCACCCTTTTTCCCAAAGAGGCAAGGTAGCGGTAGAGTGCAAGCTCCAGCTCATCGGGGTCTCTTCTTGAGTCTATGAGTGCCAGAACCCCTTTGAGCTGGGGTCTGTTTTTAAGGTAATCCTCTATCATCTTCTGCCACTGGATACGCTCCTTTCGGGATACCTTTGCATAGCCATATCCAGGCAGGTCCACAAAGTAGAATCTGCGGTTTATAAGGTAGAAGTTTATGGTGCGGGTCTTTCCCGGTGTTGAGCTTGTGTGGGCAAGTTTCTTTCTGTTGGTTATGGTGTTTATA
>DRQE01000136.1 GCA_011371515.1 Deltaproteobacteria bacterium | reverse complement strand
TGATATACGTGGTGCATTTGTATTAATCAGGGATGTTCAGTAACTCCGCCTCTCACCTTCAGCCCCTTCTCACAGGAGGGGCTGAAGAAATCAGCCTACCGAGGCAAGAACGAGCACAGGTCTCAACCTCTTTCCACCTGCGAAGAGGCTGTATCGCATTGCCCTGTAGAGGCTTTCTGGAAACTCGTCCTCTGCGGGCAGAAGCCTTTCAAGTGCCCTGTTTACAAGTTGTGCCCTTTCAGACAGATATGTCTTAAGGTCGAGCAACATCTTCTCCTGCAAATTATCCCTGAATTATCAAATGATAACAGAATACAGAGATAATTACAAGAAAAGCAAGGCTCTGTCTTTTTAGACCTTTACAACATTTACTGCCTGTGGGCCCTTCGTGCCATCCACTATCTCGAACTCAACTTCCTCGCCCTCTTTGAGGGTCTTGAAGCCATCGCCCTGAATACCGCTGTAGTGGACGAACACATCGTCGCCTGAGTCCTGCTTTATGAAGCCGAACCCCTTCTTCTCATTGAACCATTTTACTTTCCCCTTTGGCATTACATTTACCTCCTTTTGTGTTTTTACCGGGTAAGTTCTGAAACTCTTACGAGCTCAATACCGTCGTTTTGTAACTCTACTATCACCTCCTTTAATGTAGCTATTGTTTCAGGATAGGGATGCCCTATGCCGATAGCTTCTCCGCGCTTTTTCGCAATGGTCTTGAGTTTCTCTATCTGTCCGCGGATGTAATCCCTGTCTCTTTCATTGTCCAGAAAGACATCCCTTGAGGCTACGGCGAGCCCCATACTTTTTGCAAGCCCTTCGGCAACAGACCTGCCGGTGGTTTTGCTGTCCACGAAGAAAAGCCCCTTTTCTTTGAGCACCATAAGGACAGGCTTCATCTTCTCTGCATCCTCTGTGAACCTTGAGCCCATGTGGTTGTTCACCCCCGTGATGTAGGGCACGGCGTCGAGGTCAGCCTCAAGCCGTAGCCGTATCTCCTTTTCGTCCATGCTGGTGTAGAGGGCACCTTCTCCGGGGTTGTGTCTTTTGGTGTTCTTGGGCTCCATGGGCAGGTGCAGAATAACCTCTATACCTTCAAGGTGTGCCCGCTCTGCTATCTTACGGGAGTAGGTAAGGTGTGGAAGCACGGCTATCGTTATGGGAGCCTTGAGCTTCAGAAGCTCCTCAAGCGGTTTCATGTCATAACCCATATCGTCTATAACTATGGCTATTCTGGCAGAGGGCTTCTTCTCTACCACGGGGGGTAGCTTTTCAGGCAGGGGTGCTGGTGGTTGTGGAGGTTCTGGGGGTCTTTGCCGTAGAACATATAGAGCAACAGCAAGGGCAAGCACCGAGAGGAGCAGGACAGCCAGAACAGAAACCTTTTTGAAACCTTTTGTAGCCATAAGCAAACTCTTCCCTGTAGCCTTGCCCGCCCCTTACATAGCCTTCTTCATGGTTGCACTGAATATGTACCAGCTCTTGAGATAATCCAGAGCACGCTTGAGCTGGTAGTCCTCTTTTGCATCTTTTGGTATCTTCTTCTCTATTACCTTTATCTTCTCCTTTTCTTTCTCTTTCTTCTTTGCTTTGTCTTCCTTTTCCTCAAGGTGTCTCGGCAGGTCTTTCTCCTTTATGTGGCCCTTAACCTCTTCGCCCACTATTATATCGGGCTCTATGCCCTTTGCCTGTATGGACCTGCCAGAGGGTGTATAGTACTTGGATATGGTTATTCTAACGGCAGAGCCATCTGCAAGGGGTATTATGGTCTGCACAGAGCCCTTGCCGAAGGTCTGGGTTCCGAGTACCACCGCACGCTTGTGGTCCTGCAGGGCGCCTGCCACGATTTCAGAGGCACTGGCGCTTCCGTCGTTGACGAGCACTATCATGGGATAGTAGGGGTGGGTGCCCTTCTTGGTTGCCTCGTATACCATGGTCTGCCCCGGTACCCTGCCCTTTGTGGAGACTATAACGCCCGATTCTATGAACTTGTCCGAGACCTCTATTGCCTGCTGAAGCAAGCCACCGGGGTTGTTCCTTAAGTCCAGTATGAGACCCTTTAGCTTGCCACTTCTTGAGCCAAGCTCGTTGAGTGCCTTCTCAAGGTCGTCGGCGGTTCTCTCTTGGAACTGGGTAATCCTTATGTAGCCAAAGCCATCTTCGAGCTGTTTCCATTTGACACTCTTTATCTTTATAACATCACGAACTATCTTGAAGGGCTTTGGCTCTTTGAAGCCCTTACGCATTATCCACAGGGTAACCGTGGTGCCCCTCTCACCCCTTATGAGCTTTACTGCCTCACTGAGGGACATATCCTGCGTGGAGGTATCGTCTATCTTCACTATCCTGTCCTTTGCCTTTATGCCTGCCTTGTATGCCGGGGTGTCCTCTATGGGGGATATGACCGTAAGGATGCCATCCCTTATGCCTATCTCTATACCCACACCACTGAAAGAGCCCTTGGTATCTATCTGCATCTCCTTGTATTCTTCAGGGGTCATGAAAGAGGAATGAGGGTCAAGCCCTCTGAGCATCCCCTTTACCGCATTGTAGATGAGCTCCTTCGTGTCCACCTCTTCGGTGTAATTCTCCTTTATGATGTGGATAACATCGGAGAAGATCCTCAAGTTCTCATACTCTTCTGTAGGGATGGCAGAAACTTTCTTGCTAAAACCCCATATAGAGAACGAAAGTAGTGTAAGGACGATGAGTCCTGTTGTAAGTTTTCTACCCCACCATCTTGCAGGCATCTTTTCTATTCCTCCTTATTTCTTTTTGCTACTTATCCAAGCAAGGGGGTCTCTTGGTATGCCCCGCTCTCTTATCTCAAAGTAGAGGGCTGCCCCCTCGTGGGGACCACTGTCGCCCACAAGCCCTATTATATCGCCTTTTTTCACCATGTCTCCCTTTTTTTTAAATACCTCTGAGAGGTATGCAAAGAGCGTGTAGTAGCCACCGCCGTTATCTATTATTATAACCCTTCCGTAGCCTCTTAACCAGCCCACATAAACAACCCGCCCACTGTAGATGCTCTTTACCCCCGTGCCGTAGGGTGCCTTTATAACTATGCCGTTGTTGAACGTTACGGTCTTGAACTTTGGATGCACGACTTTTCCGTAAAAGGATACCACCTTGCCACGCACGGGCATGGGCAGCCTTCCCTTCATGAGGGCAAAGCCCGAAGCCCTCATGCGGCTTTCTTTTTTAAGTTTCTTTATGAGCCTGCTTAAGTTCTTCTTCGATGCACGAAGCTCCTCCATGAGCTTAAGATAACTCTTCTTCTCCTTCCGTATGCTTGCAAGAAGAAGAGCCCTCTTCTTTCGAGCCTGTTCGAGCTTTTTCTTCTCTTTCCGTCTTTCCTTTCGCTTCTCCGTAAGCTCTGCCCTTAAGTGTTCAAGCCTTGCCCGTTCTCTGTCGAGGGTAAGCAGATTCTCCTTTATGTCGCTTATGAGTTTTCTGTCGTGTTCCATTATGACAGAGAGGTAGCGGTACCTTTTGGTCACATCCAGTGAGCCGCCCTCTGTAAATATCATGCGCATCATTCCACCGTTTCTCATCTTGTATAAACCGCGAAGCCTTTTTTCAAGAAGTCCTTTGAGCCTTCTTTTCTCTCTTTCGAGCCGAAGGATGCGCTTGGCCGTCCTATCAAGCTCTGCAGAGGTTTTCTTAAGGGATTCATCTATTCTTTTTATCTCTCCTTTTTTTTGAGCAAGCCTTTTGTTGAGCTCTTCGAGCTCCTTAAGGATTCCTCTTTCCTTACCCTTTATTTGTTTTACAGTCTTTTTTGTCTCTCTGAGTTGTCTTTTTATGTCCTCAAGTTTCTTCTCTTCCGTAACGAGCCTTCTGTTAAGGTGTATCTTCTCTTCCGCAAGAGATATGCCCCCGAAGAGTATAAAGCCAAGCAATATGGTTGTTATGTGCCATCTTCCTTTCATACCCTCAGGAATCTGCTTAAAGAGAGGAGGCTACCCACCCCTCCGAGCACAAAGCCTGCCACAACCAGCCCTCCCGTAAGGGTCAGGGTGGAGAATGGATTTTCTATTATAAAGGCAAAGTGCTCGGGCACATAGAGTGAGAGTATGTACTGGCTCGTAAAGACAAGTAGTGCTGCCAGAAGCCCACCGCACACACCCTGCACCGTGCCTTCTATAACGAAGGGGGTCTTTATGTACCAGTCGTCTGCCCCAAGGTATTCCATTATCTCTATCTCTTCCTTTCGAGAGTATATTGCAAGTTTTATTGTGTTGGCAATTATAAAAAGTGTTGCTCCCGTAAGGAACGCCCCTATTATGAGTGCCCACACCTCCATGAATCTTACAAAAGAGGCGAACCTTTCGACCCATTCTGTTCCGTACTGTATGTCCTCCACCCATGGAAACTTCTTTATCCGTGCCGCTATAATGCCAATGCCTTCCGGAGACACGAACTCCTTTTTCACCCTTATGTCGAAGGAGGCTGGCAGAACCTCCTTTCTTATCCCCTCGAGCACACCTTCCATACCTTCAAGCTCTTTTCTGAGAAGCCTCATGGCATCGTCCTTAGAAACATAGCGGACCTCTTTTATGCCCTCCATACCCTTTAGTGCACGGGAAAGGCTTTTTACATCTTTCAGGGCGTCGTCCTTTATATATACCACCATGTGTGTTCTGTCCGCCCACTGCCATATAACCCCGTGCAGGTTCGTGAAGACCATAACGAAGAATGCCAGTATAAAAAGTGAGAATCCTACGGTTATGGTAGAGAGCACTGCCAGTGACAGGTTCTCCCGTAAGTTTCTGAACCCATCTGCCAGTATGTAGAGGAGGCTGAATTTTCTTTTCACTATGCAACAAGCCTCCCACCCTCTAAAGCAATGGTTCTTTTGTTCATGGTCTTTATAAGGTTTCTGTCGTGGGTTGCCACCACAACGGTGGTTCCGCGGGAGTTTACCTCTTTGAATATTTCCATAATCTCAATGGCAAGGTCGGGGTCAAGGTTTCCAGTGGGCTCATCGGCAAGAAGTATGGTAGGCTCTTTCACTATAGCCCTTGCCACCGCCACACGCTGCTGCTCGCCACCTGAGAGAACCTGAGGCTTGAAGTTAGCCCTGTGCTGTAACTTCACATAGGAGAGCGCCTTCCACACCCTTTTTTTGATTTCCGCAGGACCAAGCCCCATAACCTTCAAGGACAGGGCTATGTTCTCGAAAACGGTTTTCGTGTTTATAAGTTTGAAGTCCTGAAAGACGAAACCCATCCTTCTTCTTAAAGGCGGGACCTCACGGGGAGGAATCTTCAGATAGTTTCTGCCGTCTATTATGATGCTTCCTCTGGAAGGTATGACGGAGCCAAAGATTATCTTAAGAAGTGTGGTCTTGCCCGCACCACTTGGACCTGTTACAAAAACAAACTCACCCTTGTCTACCCTCAATGTAATGTCAGAAAGAGCGGTTACATTACCCTCATAGGTCTTGAAAATATGGAAAAGCTGGATCATCCTCTTTAAAAACCACTGAATATGAAGTATTATCCCAGCTAAATGTGGTTGTGTCAAGCAATATAAAGTAAGGGGCGGGCATAAAACATGCCTGTGCGGGAAGCCCGAGCAATAAATTATTGTATTCTAAGGATAAAAGTGGTATTTTTATATTCTTAATTGAAATCTAATGATAAGGTAAATCTACCAGAAGCCATGGCAAGACTGCCCCTTTATCTTAAAAAACCGCTGGGAAGGCCCTCGGAACTGCACAGGATGAAAAAGATTCTGAGAGACAGAGGGCTTCATACGGTATGTGAAGAGGCAAGGTGCCCAAACATAGGCGAGTGTTTCACAAAGCCAACGGCAACATTCATGATACTCGGGGATGTGTGCACGAGAAGCTGTGGTTTCTGCAGTGTGGAAAAACGCACAGCCCCACAGACTGTGGATAGCAAAGAGCCAGAAAACATAGCCATAACGGTAAAGGAGCTGTGCCTTAAGCATGTGGTCATAACCTCTGTAACGAGGGACGACCTGCCCGATGGGGGTGCAACGCAGTTTGCAAAGACCATAAGGGCAATAAGAAGGCTCAGCAGGGGGGTATCGGTAGAGGTGCTCACCCCCGACTTCGGCGGAGACAGAGATGCCCTTAAGATTGTGCTAAAAGAAAGGCCCGATGTGTTCAACCACAACCTTGAGACCGTAAAGAGGCTTTATCCCGTGGTAAGGCCCGAGGCAGACTACAGGCGCTCTTTACAGGTGCTCGAAGAGTCGGTAAAAGAGGGACTGTTTACCAAATCGGGCATAATGGTGGGCCTTGGTGAGAAGAAAGAGGAGGTAAAGGAACTCATAAGGGAGCTTTCAGCCATAGGATGCACAGCCCTTACAATAGGGCAGTACTTAAGGCCCAGAAGGGAGAACCTTGAGGTAAGGGAGTTCATACAGCCCGAGGTCTTCGAAGAGTATAGAGAGTACGCAAGGGCATGTGGCATACCACAGGTCTACAGTGGGCCCTTTGTAAGAAGCTCCTACAATGCAGAGGAGGTTTATCGCGGCTGATGGAGGACTTTCACAGGATAAAAAGGCTGCCACCCTATGTGTTCAACATAGTTACAGAGCTCAGAACACAGGCAAGAAGGCGTGGCGAGGATATAATAGACCTTGGTATGGGTAACCCTGACCAGCCCACACCCAAGCACATTGTGGATAAACTGGTCGAGGCTGTCCAGAACCCCCGTAACCACAGGTATTCCCTGTCAAGGGGTATATACAAGTTGAGGCTTGCCATAGCAGACTGGTACAGGCGCAGGTACGATGTGGACATAGACCCCGAGACAGAGGCAATAGCCACCATAGGCTCAAAGGAGGGGCTTGCCCATCTTGTGCTGGCAATGATAGGCCCTGGAGATGTGGTGCTGGTGCCTAACCCTACATATCCGATACACGCATATTCGGTGATAATCGCAGGTGGAGACTTAAGGAGCATACCCCTTGTGCCGGGGGTGGACTTTTTCGAGGAGCTACAGAGGGCAACCAAGGAAGCATGGCCAAGGCCCAAACTTCTCATACTGAACTTTCCACACAACCCAACAACAGAGGTGGTTGAGCTTGAATTTTTCGAGAAGGTGGTGGACTTTGCAAAAGAGCACGAGATGATGGTCATCCACGACCTTGCCTATGCAGATATAGTGTTCGATGGCTACAGGGCGCCAAGCCTTCTGCAGGTGCCGGGGGCAAAGGATGTGGGGGTGGAGTTTTTCAGCCTCTCAAAGAGCTACAACATGCCGGGCTGGCGTGTGGGCTTTGCCGTGGGAAACAGAAAGATGATAGATGCCCTCACCCGTATAAAGAGCTATCTCGATTATGGTATGTTCCAGCCCGTCCAGATTGCTGCCATAATAGCACTAAACGGGCCACAGGACTGTGTGGACCAGATAAGGGAGACCTACAGAAGCAGAAGGGATGTGCTTGTAGACAGCTTCAGTAAGGCAGGCTGGCAGATTGAGCGCCCGAAGGCAACCATGTTCGTGTGGGCAAGGATACCCGAGCCCTTAAGAAAGCTGGGCTCCCTTGAGTTCTCAAAGTTTCTTCTGAAGGAGGCCAAGGTTGCGGTATCTCCGGGTATAGGATTCGGTGAGTACGGGGACGAATATGTAAGGCTTGCACTCGTTGAGAATGAGCAGCGTATAAGACAGGCAGCAAGGGGTGTAAAAAGGGCATTTGAAAAGGCACACATATAAAAAGAGGTTACGGAGAAGGTACAGGCCATGGATAAGATAGGAATAGGGATTATAGGTTTCGGCACAGTGGGCACCGGAGTGGTAAAGGTGCTCGAAGAGAATAGAGACCTTATAAGAGAAAGGCTCGGTGTGGAGCTTTATGTAAAGAGGATTGCCTGCAGGGACAGGACGAAGAAGAGGGCAGTGGAGGTAGACCCTTCGCTCATTACGACCAGCGCAGATGAGGTGATAAGAGACCCTGAAGTATCCATAGTGGTGGAACTCGTTGGAGGCACCGACAGGGCAAAGGAGTTTGTCTTAAGCGCCATAGAAGAGGGTAAACCCGTGGTAACTGCAAACAAAGCACTTTTAAGTGAATACGGCCGAGAGGTCTTTGGTCTTGCCACACAGAAGGGTGTGGATGTGGGCTTTGAGGCAAGCGTTGGCGGTGGTATACCCATCATAAAGGCACTCAAAGAGGGGCTCTGTGCAAACAGGATAGAGAGTATTACAGGTATAATAAATGGCACGGCAAACTACATACTCACCCGCATGACCGAGGAGGGCGGCAGGTTCGAGGATGTCCTGAAAGATGCCCAGCAGAAGGGCTATGCAGAGGCAGACCCAACCTACGACATAGAGGGAATAGATACGGCACACAAACTTGCAATACTTGTGAACATAGCCTTTGGCACATGGATAGGGCTGAATGATATATATACCGAAGGTATAAGCCATATTACAGAGCTCGATGTGGAGTTTGCAAGAGAGCTCGGCTACAGGATAAAACTTCTTGCCATTGCAAAGTGTGAGCAGGATAGGGTTGAGGCAAGGGTGCATCCCACGATGATACCCACGGGACACCCGCTTTCAGCAGTTGGAGGGGTCTACAATGCAGTGCACATACAGGGTAATGCCGTGGGTTCTGTGATGCTCTACGGGATGGGGGCTGGCATGATGCCAACGGCAAGTGCCGTGGTCTCCGACATAATGGATATTGCAAGGAACATGCTAAAAGGTGTGGCAGCAAAGGTGCCACCACTGGGTTACATCCAGCAGAACATGAAGGAGCTCGAAGTAAGACCCATGGATACCATAGATGTGCCCTATTATCTCAGATTCTCTGCGATAGACAGACCGGGAGTACTTTCCCGAATATCAGGTGTATTTGGTGCGCATAATATAAGCATAGCATCGGTCATACAGAAGGGTAGAGACATAGGGGGTGCCGTGCCACTGGTCATAATAACGCACCATGCAAAGGAGAAGGAGTTGAGGGCTGCCCTTGGTGAGATAGAAAAGCTCGATGTGGTAACGGCAAAACCCGTATACATACGCATAGAGGAGAGCAGCGGTGAAG
>DRQE01000135.1 GCA_011371515.1 Deltaproteobacteria bacterium | reverse complement strand
GAAGATCAAAGAGGAGGATTGATGAAGTCTATCTTTTCTGATGCCATAGAGGAGATAAAAAGGGGCAAGAGGTTTCTTGTCGTCTCTCATGTGAACCCCGAAGGAGATGCAGTTGGTTCCCTTCTGGGGCTTGCACTGGCATTAAAAGAGGCTGGAAAAGATGTGGTGCCCTATCTGGAAGACCCTGTGCCAGAGGTGTTGAGGTTTCTTCCCGGCAGTGAGCTCGTCTCACACAGCCTCGAAGAGGCCGAGCCCTTTGATGCCACATTCGCAGTCGACTGTGGCCAGTATGAGCGCCTTGGAAAAGGGTTTGCTCAATTCAGGGGACAGGGTAGACTAATAAACATAGACCATCATAAAACAAACGACCACTTTGGTGATGTAAACATAATAGTGCCGGAGGCAAGTGCTGCGGGGGAGATAGTCTTTGACCTTCTTAAAGAGGCAGGGCTTAAGATAACCCCCGAGGTGGCAACAAACCTCTATGTTGCCATACACACAGATACAGGTTCTTTTCGCTACAGCTCTTCCACGCCTGATGCATTCAGAAAGGCAGGCGAGCTTGTCCGTCTGGGGGCAGACCCGTGGAAGATAGCAAGCAAGGTATACGAGAATTATCCGCTAAAAAGGTTCAGGCTCCTTTCTGATGCACTATCAACACTCGAGGTAAAGGACGAGGGAAAGATTGCCCTTCTCACCATAACACAGGATATGCTCAGAAGGGTGAACGGCTCCAAAGACCTTGTGGACGGCTTCGTAAACTATGCAAGGGCTGTTGAGGGCGTTGAGGTTGGTGTGCTTTTAAGAGAGTGCGGTCAGGACGAGTACAAGATAAGCCTGCGTGCAAAAGGAGATGTGGATGTCTCGAAGGTGGCAGAAAAGTTTGGCGGTGGAGGACATCCACATGCAGCAGGGTTCAACATAAAGGGCACCCTTGAGGAGGTAAAAGAAAAGGTGGTAGAAGAGCTAAAAGAGGCAATAGATGGAGGTGCTGGGTAGTATGGTCGTGGACGGAGTGCTCGTTATAGATAAGCCCGTGGGACCAACTTCCCACGATATTGTGATGAAGATAAAGAAGAAGCTTTCTGCAAAAAAGGTGGGCCACCTTGGTACCCTTGACCCCATAGCCAGTGGGGTGTTGCCCCTCGTTATAAACAGGGCAACCAAGTATGCAGAAACCCTTCAGCAGGGGGTGAAGGAATACGATACCCTTCTTAAGCTTGGTGTGGTTACAGACACCTACGATGCAGAGGGCAAAGTGGTGGAAGAACACCCCATAGAAGGCATAACCGAAGAGGATATTATCAAGGTAATAGAGGGGTTCAGGGGAAGACTCAAGCAGCTTCCGCCGATGTACTCTGCAGTAAAGGTTGGTGGGGTGCCCCTTTACAGGCTTGCGAGAAAGGGCATTGTGGTCGAAAGAGAGCCTAAAGAGGTGGAGATATATTCCATAAAGGTGGTAAAGATTGAGCTACCTTTTGTAAGGTTTCTGGTAGAATGTTCAAGGGGTACCTATATGAGGACCCTCTGCCACGATATAGGCCAGAGGCTTGGTTGTGGTGGACACCTCTACGGGCTTACGCGCACCAGAAGCGGGCTCTTTACCATTGAGCAGGCAGTTTCTCCAGAGCTGAGCGCAGAGGAGCTTGCAGCCCACATAATACCCCTTGAGAAGGTTCTGGAAGATGCAGACTCTTCGAGAAAGGTGCAGGGATTTTGAAAAATGGGACTTCACATAGGGCGTATATGGTTATAAAATATACTCATTACATGGTTTCAAGGAGGGAACAGAAATGCTAACACATGAGAAGAAACAGGAGATAATCGCAAAATACAGGGTGCACGAGAACGATACCGGTTCACCGGAGGTGCAGATAGCCATATTGAGCGAGAGGATAAGCTCCCTTGACTCACACCTTAAGACACATCGCAAGGACCACCACTCAAGAAGGGGGCTACTTAAGATGGTGGGCAAAAGAAGAAGGCTGCTGGATTATCTCAAGCGCAAGGACTTCAGGAGATACGAAACACTGATTGCAAAACTCGGACTGAGAAAATAAAAAAACGGAAGGAGTGTCACACAGAAGATGGCAAATGTATACGAGATAGAGTATGGGGGAAGACCCCTTATCGTAGAGATAGGTAAGGTTGCAAGACAGGCGCATGGCTCATGTACCGTAAGGTATGGCGATACGGTAGTGCTTACCACCGTGTGCCGAGAGGACGAGGCAACACCCGGGCTCGATTTCATGCCCCTTACGGTCAACTACCTTGAGATGACCTATGCGGCTGGTAAGATCCCCGGCGGATTTTTCAAACGAGAGGGCAGACCGAGCGAACGAGAGGTGCTCTGCTCAAGGCTTATAGACAGGTCATTGAGGCCGCTGTTCAAAGAGGGCTATGCAAACGAGACCCAGATAATTGCAACCGTATTGAGTGTGGATCAGGAGAACGACCCAGAGATTATTGCAATAATAGGTGCATCTGTTGCACTGGGTATATCGGACATACCCTTTGAGGGTCCTGTTGGCTCCATAAGGGTGGGTATGGTGGATGGAAAGTTCATCTGCAACCCCACACTGAGCCAGCAGAAGATAAGTGATATAGACCTCGTTGTGGCAGGCACAGAAAATGGCATAGTGATGGTCGAGGGTGGTGCAGAGTTCGTAACAGAGGATACCCTCGTGGATGCACTTGAGTTTGCAGAAAACAATATAAAGACCGTCATAGAGCTTCAAAAGAAGATAACGGCAGAGCTCGGCAAAGAGAAACTTACGGTGGACCCCGCTGAGCCCGATCACGAGCTTGAGGCAAAGGTTGAGGAGTTCTGCTCGGAAAGGCTCAAGGCAGCCCTTCGTGTGCCTGAAAAACAGAAGCGCTACAGGGCTGTGGGAGAGCTTAAAAAGGAGCTTCTCGAGCACTTTGCAACGGAGTACGAGGGTAGAGAGAAGGAACTTGCAGATGCCTTCGGCAAGCTCAAGTACAACCTCATGCGCCGTAGCATACTGGAAGAGGGTATAAGGGTTGATGGCAGAGGTCCAAAGGATATAAGGGATATAACCTGCGAGGTCGGGCTTCTACCAAGAACCCATGGTTCCGCCCTCTTTACGAGGGGCGAGACACAGGCAATGGTGGTAACCACCCTTGGAACATCAGAGGACGAGCAGAAGATAGACGCCCTTTCAGGCTGGGAGTACAAGTCCTTCATGCTCCATTACAACTTTCCACCATTTTCCGTGGGAGAGATACGCCCCATGCGTGGGCCCGGAAGAAGAGAGATAGGCCATGGCGCACTTGCCGAAAGGGCAGTATCAAAGGTGCTTCCGCCAGAGGACAAGTTCCCCTATACCATAAGGGTGGTCTCGGATATACTCGAGTCGAATGGCTCGTCATCCATGGCAACGGTCTGCGGGGCAAGTCTGTCGCTTATGGATGCAGGGGTGCCCGTAAAGTGCCATGTGGCAGGTATTGCCATGGGGCTTATAAAAGAGGGCGACAAATATGCCATACTTTCAGACATACTTGGTGATGAGGACCACCTTGGCGATATGGACTTCAAGGTGGCAGGCTCAAGGGATGGCATAACCGCATTCCAGATGGACATAAAGATAGAAGGCGTAAGCTCTGCCATAATGCGTGAGGCACTCTATCAGGCAAAAGAGGGCAGGCTCCACATACTGGATAAGATGGAAGCGGTCATAGCCAAGCCAAGGGCAGAGCTATCGGAGTATGCACCAAGGATAATAACCATACATGTAAAGCCCGATAAGATAAAGGATGTTATAGGACCTGCAGGCAAGAACATACGCGCCATACTGCAGGAGACAGGAGTCAAGATAGACATAGAGGACGATGGCAGGATAAACATAGCATCCACCGATGAGAAGGCTGCCACAAGAGCCATAGAGATGATACGCCAGTTCACACAGGAAGTGGAAGAGGGCAAGATATATCTCGGCAGAGTAAAGAGGATAGTGGACTTCGGTGCCTTCGTGGAGCTCTTTCCGGGAACAGACGGGCTTATACACATCTCACAGCTTTCACACAGGCGTGTGAGAAGTGTAAGGGATGTGCTCAAAGAAGGTGACGAGGTTCTTGTAAAGGTCATAGAGATAGACAGGGACGGCAGAATCAAACTTTCAAGAAAAGAAGCTCTCGGTGAGGACAACTCCCTCCCGCAAGGATGATGTAAGGCTGCCTCACCCACACTCATCGAGTATCCCGAATATGGGCTGTATCCACAAGAGCTTTCTCGGTAATGGTATAAAGGTCGTAACGGAGGAGATGGAGGGGGTGAGGTCTGTCTCCATCGGGGTGTGGATAAAGAGGGGCTCTGCCCATGAACCTCCGCAGAAAAGAGGAATAGCCCACTTTCTCGAACACCTTCTCTTCAAGGGAACGAAAAAGAGGACAGCACTCGACATAGCAAGGGACATAGAAAGTGTGGGTGGAGCACTGAACGCCTTCACCTCAAGGGAGTATACCTGTTTCTACGCAAAGGTGCTTGCCAAGGATATAGAGCTTGCAATAGACATACTCTCAGATATACTCATCAATTCCACATTCAAAGCAAGGGAACTTGAAAAAGAGCGTTTCGTGGTGCTCCAAGAGATAAGCATGGTGGAGGACACCCCTGACGACCTCATACATGATCTTCTCATGGAGCGGCTCTGGAAGGGGCATCCTGCAGGGTGGGCTGTGCTCGGCACGAAACAGAGCGTTATGGAGATAAAGCGAAAAGATGTGCTCGAGCACTTCAGAAACCACTACACCCCTGAGAATATAATAATAACCGTTGCAGGAGACACAAAACACAAAAATATGATAAAATTGTTTGAAAAGAGCTTCGGTAGACTCAAAAGAAGGGGCGTAAGAAAGAGGGCATCGAGGCCCAAGGCATCGAGCGGGGTGAAGGTTGTAAGACGCCCCCTTGAGCAGGTGCACCTGTGTATGGGAGTGCCTGCACCGGCACTGACCCATCCCCATAGATACAGGGTGCATCTTCTGAATACCGTGCTTGGTGGCGGTATGAGCTCGAGGCTCTTTCAGGAGGTAAGAGAAAAAAGAGGGCTTGCATACGCCATATACTCTTACCTGAATCTTATGCGCAATGCAGGCTCCCTTGTGGTCTATGCGGGTACATCCAAAGAAGAACTCAAGGATGTGGTAAAGGTTACACTTAAAGAATACGAAAGGCTCAAGGGTAGAATAAACACAGAAGAACTCCGGGTGGCAAGGGAACAGCTAAAGGGAGGCATACTGCTTGGGCTTGAGTCCACAGAGAACAGGATGACTAAGCTTGCAAGAGACGAGATATACTTTAACAGAACCATTCCCATGGAGGAGATAATTGCCGCCATAGACGCTGTAGGTGTGAAGGATGTAAGAGAGACAGCAGAAGAGGTGCTCAACCCAAAGGCACTTACTATCGTTGCCATAGGAGACCTTGAAGAAGAGGAACTCCTTAACTGCCTCAACTGAAAAAAGGAGGATTAAGAGAGGATGAGAATACTCGTCGTGGAGGACGAAAAGAAGGTTGCAAGGTTTATCCGTAAGGGGCTTGAGCAGGAAGGCTACATAGTGGATGTGGCAGAGGACGGTATCCGTGGCGAGGAGCTTGCAGAAAACCACGACTACGATTGCATAATAGTGGATATAATGCTGCCCCGTAAAGACGGGCTTGAACTTATAAAGACTCTTAAGGAAAAACACATACCCTCACCCATACTGATACTTACCGCAAGGGATACAGTGGAGGACAGGGTAAAGGGGCTTGACCTTGGAGCAGACGACTACCTTGTGAAACCTTTCGCCTTTGAGGAGCTTCTTGCAAGGGTGAGGGCACTTATGAGAAGGGGTAAGTATGGACCCCCTGAGCTTAAGTTCGAGGACTTAAGCCTCGACCCATCGACAAGAAAGGCAAAACGGGGTGATAAAGAGGTGGAGCTTACGCTCAAAGAGTATGCCCTTCTTGAATACCTTCTGCGTAACCCGAACAGGGTGCTCTCAAGAGCCATGATATCAGAACATGTGTGGCATCAGAGCTTCGATACAGAGACCAATGTGGTGGATGTGTATATAAACCACTTGAGAAGCAAGATAGACAACGACCCTTCCAGAAGACTCATACACACCGTAAGGGGTGTGGGATATGTGCTCAAAAAAGAAGAAGAGAAAGAGTAAGACCACCCCTACAGGGGCTTAAGCCCCATTGATTTTTTGAGCCGGTAAGGAGTTTGAACACCATGCTTTCAGAACCTGTAAAAAGAGAGCTTACAAGGATTGTGGCTCCTGAAAATATTTCCTTCCAGCCCGAAGACCTTCTGTGCTACTCCTATGATGCCACGGGCAGAAGGTATCTGCCAGAGTGTGTGCTCTTTCCACATACCGCAGAAGAGGTCTCCCTTATCCTGAAGATGGCAAATGCCGAGGGTATTCCTGTTGTGCCCAGAGGTGCTGGCACAGGGTTTACAGGCGGAAGCCTGCCTTTAAGAGGTGGTATAGTGCTCTCCACAGAGCGCATGACAACCATAGAGATAGATGCAGACAACATGGTTGGGGTTGCAGGTGCTGGAACGGTTACATGGGACTTTGCGCAGAAGGCAGAATCTGTGGGGCTTTTCTACCCGCCAGACCCGACAAGCCTTAAGGTATCAACCATAGGTGGTAACATAGCAGAGTGTGCAGGTGGGCCAAGGGGGCTCAAATACGGCGTTACGAAGGACTATGTGCTTGCAGTGGAGGTGGTGCTTCCCACAGGTGAGCTCATAAAGACTGCACCCGGAAAGACCTTTAAAGGGGTCGTGGGATACAACCTTACAGGGCTCATAACGGGTAGCGAGGGAACCCTTGGGGTGGTCACGAGGGCATGGCTTAAGCTTCTGCCCCTTCCAGAAGAAAAGAGGCTTCTTGTTGCAACCTTCGATACCCTTGAGAGGGCAGGCAAGACAGTGATAGAGATTATAAAAGCCGGTGGGTTTCTGCCATCGGCACTTGAGCTTATCGATGGGGTCTGCCTTAAGGCAGTGGACGAGTATGCAAAGATGGGCCTTGGTGGAGTGGGTGCAGCCATAATAGTGGAGGTAGATGGCAGAAGAGAGGTTGTAGATATAGACATGGAAGAGGCAAGGGATATATGCCACAGGATGGGTGCAAGCTCTGTGGATGTGGCAAAAGACGAGAAGAGGATGAAGGAGCTCTGGAGCCTTAGAAGGGCAATATCTCCAGCACTTAAAAGGGTGGGCTCACTGAAGCTCAACGAGGATGTGGTTGTACCGAGAACCGAGATAGTAGAGCTTATAAGAGGGGTTGAGGGGATAAGCAGAAAAAGAGATGTTACCATTGCAAGTTTTGGACACGCAGGAGATGGCAATATACATGTGAACATAATGGTGAACAAAGATGACCCCGAAGAGGTCGAAAGGGGTGAGGCTTCAGTGGGAGACCTTTTTGAGCTTACCCTGAGGCTTGGGGGGACCATATCTGGTGAGCACGGGGTTGGAATAACGAAGAGCGATTACATAGGGATGGAACTCAACAGAGACACCCTTGAACTTATGATGCGCCTTAAGAGGGCATTCGACCCAAATAACATACTCAACCCGGGAAAGATATTCAAAGAAGAAGGGGTAGGGGTGTGAAGGAGCTTAAGGACTACCGCGAAGAGATAGAAAGGTGTGTACGCTGTGGCACATGCAGAAGTGTGTGCCCCACACTGGATACAGTGAGAAGGGAGAGCCACTGTGCAAGGGGCAGACTCACCATGATAGAGGCATATCTCAATGGTGAGGAGCTGGGCGAGAGGTATTTGAAGTACATAAAAGAGTGCACCCTCTGCGGGGCATGTTATACAAGCTGTCCAAACGAGATTAACACACCTGAGATTATACTCAGTGCAAGGGCAGAGTATGTGAAGAAGAAGGGCATGCCTGCCTTTACCAGCTTCACACTCAAGAGTCTTCTTGAGCCCGCTCCACTTACAAAGCTGGCACTTAAGGTTGCAGCTAAGCTTAAAAGCCTCTTTTTCAAAAGCACACCCTTCGAAAGCGGGCTTGTGAGCCGTTTCTCCTTACCTGTGGTGGGCGAAGGTAGACTTGTGCCAGAGCCTGCAGACCCCTTCTTTCTCGACCGAGCCCACATAAGAAGGCTTGCCACAAGAGAGGACTATGGCAGAATGAAGGTGGGCTTCTTTGTGGGTTGTGGGGTAAACTATCTTCTTCCATCCATAGGCGAGCACACCATAAGGGTGCTTGAGAAGGCAGGCATCAATGTGGCAGTCCCTCAGGGGCAGGTCTGCTGTGGTATACCTGCCCTATCCATGGGAGACAGTGAGACTGCAAAAAGGGTTATGATGAAGAACATAGAGGTATTTGAGCAGTACGGCTTCGATAGAATCGTTACTTCCTGTGCAACCTGTGGGCATACCCTTAAGGACATATTCAAGGTGGTGCTCTCAGACGAGCAGGGGATGAAAGAGCGTGTCGAGGCATTTACATCTAAGATAATGGATATTACGGAGTTTCTTGTGGATGAGCTCGACTACAGGGGTGAAAAGACGGATAAGCGTGCAGGGGTTGTTACATACCACGACCCATGCCACCTGAGAAGGTTTCAGGGGATAAGCGAGCAGCCGAGAAAACTTCTCGAAGAAAGCCCCTATGAGTTCAGGGGGATGAAGAACCCCTGCCGCTGCTGCGGGCTTGGCGGAGGGGTGAGTTTTACCAACTATGAGCTCTCCATGAAGATAGCAGGAAGAAAGGCAGAGAACATAAAAAAGAGTGGAGCAGATGTCGTGGCAACAGCATGCCCGGGCTGTATAGTGCAGCTTAAGGACGCTCTTTACCACCACGATGTGAAGGCAAGGGTGGTGCATGTGGTAGAGCTATTATGAAATACCTTATCTTTTCCATCCATAATCACCAGCCTGTGGGAAACTTCTCCCATGTGATAGGCAATTCCTTTGAAAGGGCATATCGCCCGTTTCTTGAAAGACTCGCACAGAGAAGAAATATCAGGGCGGTACTCCATATATCGGGGTATCTACTTGACTGGATTGAAAAGAATAAGCCCAGCTGCATAGGTCTTATAAGGGGCATGGTCGAAAGAGGCCAGCTCGAGCTTCTTGGTGGTGGATATTACGAGCCTGTGCTTGCCGTCATACCACCTGAGGACAGGATTGCCCAGATAAGGCTTATGACAGAAAGGCTCCGTACACTTTTTGGCACAGAGCCACGGGGGATGTGGCTTGCCGAAAGGGTGTGGGACCCCACTCTGCCACCATATCTTAAAGAGGCTGGTATGGACTATGTGGTGGTAGATGACCATCACTTCGTAAAGGCAGGTCTTAAAGAGAAGGATGTAAAGGGCTATTATGTCACAGAAGACAGAGGCGTGCCCGTAAGGGTGTTCGGAGGAAGTGAAAGGCTACGCTATCTTATACCATTCGAAAAGGTGGAAGCCCTTGAGACCTACCTTAAAGAAGGGGAGGAAGGGCTCTTCGTATTCGCAGACGATGGAGAAAAGTTCGGCATATGGCCCGGCACAGAGCGGTGGGTATATGAAGAGGGCTGGCTTGAGAGCTTTTTCGACTGGCTCGAGGCAAACTCAGGCTGGCTTAAGACCACCACATTCTCTGAGTACATAGAGATTGCACCCCCTCGGGGAAGGATATATCTGCCGCCTGTATCGTACATGGAGATGGAGGAATGGGCTCTTCCTGCAGAGGCATCGGCAGAGTACGCAAGGGTAAGGAAGGAGCTTGAGGACGGCGGCAGAAAGGATGTGTTGAGGTTTCTGCAGGGCGGGTACTGGCGGAACTTTCTGTGGAAGTATCCCGAGGCAGACTGGATGCACAAACGGATGCTCCTTTTAAGCAGAAGGCTTAACTCCATGGATGCCCCTCCACAAGAAGCCCTAAGACATCTCTACATGGCACAGTGTAACGATGCGTACTGGCACGGGGTCTTCGGTGGGTTGTATCTGCAACACTTGAGGTTCAGTGTGTACGAGAACATCATAAAGGCAGAAACACTTGTGGAAGCTGTAGAAGGAGTATCTGTGGAGGTAGAAGACATCGATGGAGATACAGAAGATGAGGTCGTAATAAAGACCCCCTCGGTTGCTCTCTTTCTCTCACCCCAAAGGGGTGGCAGCCTCATCGAGCTTGACTTCAGACCCAAGGCAGTGAATCTTCTCAACGTGCTCTCAAGGTGGCAGGAAGGCTACCACGCAAGAGTCAAAAGCCAAAGACAGCAGACAGACAAATCGGAGGTAAAGAGCATACACCACGAGATAAAGGTTAAAAAAGGGGTACACACCGAGGAGCTCGTATTCGACAGGGAAAGAAGGCTATCCCTTGTGGACTCCTTTATTGACGAGACACTCAAAGGCAGCGAGTATTTCTGCGGCAAAGCCTCCTCTGTGGAGAGGTTGGGTTCAGAACCCTACCTCTTTGAGAAGATGACAGATGGGGTAAGGCTTGAAAGGAATACCCGATGGGGAAGGCTTGAAAAGAGGGTTACCGTGGAGGCCGAAAGCACGGTGAGGTTCTGCTACCTGTTAAGTAAGACAGAGACTTTAGGGGTAGCTCACAGAAGGCTTGCTGTAGAGTTTAATATGTGCATGCCTTCAGGGTGCGGGCCAGATAGTTTCTACCTTGTGGAAGGAAAGAAGATGAGCCTCGGCTCCAGTGCGGAGCTTGAGGGTATAAACCGGTTCTACATAGAAGACAGGGGCTGTGGGCTGAGGGTGGGCTTTTCCTTTAGCAGCCCTGTTGCCATCTGGCTGCATCCTGTTGAGACGGTCTCCCTTTCAGAAAGCGGGCTCGAAAGAAACTACCAAGGTTCCACCGTGGTTCTGGTGGTACCCGTTGAGTATCTCGTGGATGGAGAGTTCTCCATCCTCAACAATATAGAAACCCTTTGAGGAGAGGACTATGGAGAGACTTGAAGAAAGAATAAGGAAGATACAGGTGGTCATCTTCGATGTGGACGGGGTGCTTACCGACGGCAGCATAATCTACGACGACGAGGGCAGAGAGCTTAAGGTCTTCAATGTGAAGGACGGGCACGGAATAAAACTTCTTAAAAGGTGTGGCATAGAGTGCGCCATAATGACATCGAGAAGGTCTCGGGTGGTGGACAGAAGGGCAGAGGAGCTGGGCATAGAGATGGTCATACAGGGGGCAAAGGATAAACTTGCTGCATACAGAGAGTTTCTGGACGCCACAGGATACAGCGACGAGGAGATAGCCTATTTGGGAGACGACCTCGTGGATATACCTGTTATGAGAAGGGTGGGGCTTGCCATAAGCGTATGCGACGCCGTGGAGGAGGCAAGAGAGGTAGCCCATTATGTAACAGAGAACAGAGGCGGCAGAGGGGCTGCAAGAGAGGTGGCAGAGCTTATCATAAAGACAAAGGGATTGTGGGATAAGGTTATGGAACGCTACAGAAGATAAACCTTTACACCCCCTATGGCTGGTGTTATAATTTTAGTAGACCCTTTTGAAGAGGCTATTTTAAGAAGACTTTGTCATGGTGAACAGAAGAATAAGAGCTCTTCTGTTTTTTTTCATAATTTTGAGTATAGGCGGGCTTATGATGGCTGTCTCGTTCATGGAGAGGGAACAGAAGGGGCCTGTGGTAGCTGAAGATAGGGACGCAGTCAAGAGGCTTGAGAGGATCAACTTCTACGGTGTGGACGGAACCAGAAAGGTGTGGGAGCTCTTTGCAGACAGAGGTGTGCAGAAAAGGGGTGACCTTGTATTGCTCGACAATGTGAAACTCATCTATCACATTGACGGTGAAAGCCACACCCTGACCGGCAAGAAGGCAAGCTACGACAGAAAGCACGAAGAGATAGAAGTGGAAGGTGATGTAAAGGTGGTCTCCACAGAAGGTTACACTCTCCTTACGGACTTTCTCAGATACTCTCTTTCCGCAAAGAAGGTCTCTACAGATAGACCTGTAAGATTCTTATCAGATAAGATGGATGTAGAAGGGGTGGGGCTCGATGCAGACCTTTCCACCAGCAGAATAAAAGTGCTAAAAGATGTGAGGGCAGTGCTCAAAGATGTCTATATATAAAGGTAGAACCGTAGTTTTTTTAGCTCTGGCTCTTTTGTTTTTTTTGATACGCTGTGATGCATACGGTGAAGAGGCTGAGAGAAAGATTATAAACGTAGTGTCAGACACCATGGAGGTGGACTCTGACAGGAAACTCATAACATTCAGCGGAGATGTGGTGGCGAAAGAGGACTTTCTGGTGTGCAGCGAAAGACTCTACATACACTATACCGGAAGGGACGAGGTAAAACAGATGATAGCCGAGGGTAATGTGAGGATCGTACAGGGCCAGAAGGGCGCAAAAGGAGATAGAGCCGTATACAACAGGGATAAAAGGGTGGTGGTCATAACTGGTTCTGCAGAGGCAATAGAGTGTGGTGACATGGTCAAGGGTGATAAAATAACCCTGTATCTTGATACAAACGATGTGCTCGTGGAGGCTGATAGTGACGGAAGGGTTAGGGCTACCATAATGCCTGAAAAGAAGGAATGTAAAGAGGTGTCTGCAGGTGAAGTGCTTGGGTGCCCGTAATCTTGTTAAGTCCTTCAAGGGTAGAAGGGTCATAAACGAGGTCAGTCTTGAGGTCAGAGACAAACAGGTGGTTGGGCTTCTTGGACCAAATGGGGCAGGTAAGACCACAACATTCTATATGATAGTTGGGCTTGTGCGGCCCGACAGTGGCTCGGTGTATCTGAACGATGTGGACATAACGGACATCCCCATGTATGAGCGCGCACGGAAGGGGATTGGCTATCTCGCGCAGGAGCCATCGGTGTTCAGAAAACTCACCGTAAGAGAGAATATAAGGGCTGTGCTCGAATTTCAGGAAATTACCGATAAAGAAAGAGACAGAAAGGTGGATAGGCTCATGGAAGAGCTTGGTATATCGCACCTTGCAGACATGAGGGCATATACCCTTTCTGGTGGAGAGAGAAGAAGGGTGGAGATAGCAAGATGCCTTGCCCTTGACCCATCTTTTCTGCTTCTCGATGAGCCCTTCAGCGGTATAGACCCCATAGCGGTGGATGGGTTGCAGGACATAGTTACAGGGCTCAGAAAGAAGGGCATGGGAATACTGATAACAGACCACAATGTGGAAGCAACATTGAGGATATGTGACAAGGCTTACATAATTGACAGGGGTAGTATCCTTGAGGAGGGAGCACCTGAAGAAATACTCTCAAACCAGCGTGTAAGAGAGGTATACTTGGGAGAGAGATTCACCCTCTAATAAAGGCAGGATTTTACAACGGTGAGTTACGAATTCAAACAGGAACTTAAGCTAACACAGAAGCTGCTCTTAACCCCCCAGCTGAGGCTGGCAATAAAGCTGCTGCAGCTTTCAAGGCAGGAGCTCGTTGAGCTTGTAAGAGAAGAGCTCGAGAAAAACCCCGTCCTTGAGGATGGAAGACTCGATGTGGATGAAGTCCCCATGCCAGAGTCCCGAACGGTTGAAGTGGAGTGGCAGGACTATCTGGAGGGGCTTGATGACTACACTGTGAGAACAGGGCTGGGAGGTATTGACAATTCCGAGGATGATTACAGGGAAGGGCTTCTTGAAAGGGTCTCTTCTTTCGAGACCACCCTTAAAGAGCACCTCATGTGGCAGCTTAACAGTTCCTCCCTCAACGAGCGTGAGAAAAAGATAGGCGAGTTCATAATAGGCAACATAGATGAGGATGGCTACCTGAGAATGCTCGAGCGTGGTAGCATGGACGATGAGACCTACAGGGAGGCTACCGTAAAGGAGATTGCAAACTCCATAGGGGTATCTCCCAAAGAGGTAGAATATGTGCTCGATGTAATTCAGGAGTTCACCCCATCTGGTGTGGGTGCCATAACGCTCAGGGAGTGCCTGCTCATCCAGATACAGCAGAAAAACATCGATCCCATAGCCGCCCGCATAGTCGAAGACCACCTCGGGCTCCTTGCCAAAAGAGACTATAAAGGCATAGCAAAGAGCCTTGGTGTGGATGAAGAAACAGTGATAAGGGGTGCAAGGCTCATATCAGAGCTTTTAAACCCTGTGCCGGGTGCAGGCTTCGGTAGAGACGAGGCAAGAACGATAGTGCCAGATGCCTATGTCTACAAGGTGGGCGATGAATATCTGGTTGTCCTCAACGAGGATGGACTGCCAAAGCTGAACATAAGCTCCTATTACAAGAAACTTATAGACAACAACGAATTTGCAACGAAAGAGGTAAAGGAGTATATAAGGGATAAGTTCCACTCTGCAGTATGGCTTATAAAGAGCATACACCAGCGCCAGAGGACGATGAAGAGGGTTGTGGAGAGTATAGTCAAGTTCCAGCGTGATTTCCTCGATAGAGGGCTCAGGTATCTTAAGCCCCTCGTTCTTTCCGATGTGGCAAGGGATATAGGTATGCACGAATCGACCATAAGCAGGGTTACCACAAATAAGTATGTGCAGACTCCAAGGGGTATATTTGAGCTAAAGTATTTCTTCTCCACAGGGGTTGGCAGCTCAAATGGTGCCATAACACCTGAGTATGTAAAGGAGAAGCTTAAAGAAATCATAGAGGCAGAGGATCCTGCCAATCCTCTTACAGACCAGCAGATAGTCGAAAAACTCAAAGAGTGTAACATTACAGTTGCAAGAAGAACGGTTGCAAAGTATCGTGAGGAACTGGGTTATCTTTCCTCGAGCAGGCGCAAGCGTCCATAAAAAATAAAAGTGGTGGAGGAGTTGCCATGCATATTACAGTCACTTTCAGACACATGGAATCTTCAGAGCCTCTGAAGCAATACGCAGAGGAGAAGACCAGAAGAATCGAGAAGTATCTTGAAGAACCCATCGAGGTGCACTGGGTTCTCTCGGTAGAGAAGATACGCCACATCGCAGAGGCAACGGTGGTTGCCAAGAACATAAGCATAAATGCGCGCGAAGAAACACAGGATATGTATTCAGCAATTGACCTTGCCATAGACAAGCTCGAAAAACAGGTGAGAAGACACAAGGAGAAGGTCAAAAACCACAAGCACACAGAGAATGTAAAGGAAGCCTTCATCAGCACTGCCACCGAGACAGAAAAGACCCCGAGGGTGGTAAAGATTGAAAACATGTTTGCAAAACCAATGACTCTGGAAGAGGCAACTCTTCAGATGGAGGTTTCAAAGAGAAACTTTCTTGTCTACACAGATTCTGCAACAAGCACCATAAATGTGCTTTACAGGCGAGATGATGGAAACTTTGGACTTATAGAAACACGGACAAAATAGAGAATCTGGAGTGCAGGCTATGAAGGTTACCGATGTTCTCACAAAGGAGTTCATAATCCCTGAGCTTAAGGGAAGAGAGAAAAGGGAAGTGCTGGAGGAGATGTCAGAGGAGCTCGCAGGAAAGGTGGAGGGGCTCAACAAGGAAAGGCTCCTTGAGTTGCTTCTTGAAAGGGAGAAGCTTGGAAGCACAGGCATTGGGCACGGTGTTGCCATACCACATACCAAGATAAAGGGTATCGATGGAATCATCGTTGCCTTTGGAAGAAGCAAGAAAGGGGTGGACTTTCAATCGATGGACAACAGACCTGTGCACATCTTCTTCCTGATAGTTGCCCCCGAAGACTCCACGGTGCTGCACCTTAAGGTGCTCGCAAGTATATCGAGACTTCTCAAAGACGGTGCCTTCAGGAAGAAACTTATAAAGGCTTCAACAAAGGAAGACATATACCGAATAATAGAGGAAGAGGACAACAAGGTCCTCAAAAGTGCTATAGCATAATGGCTATAAAGATAAAAGAGCTTCTTAAAGAGAGAACGCTGGGGTTGCGCTCCCTTACAGACGAGGCGCTCCTTTCCAAAACGGTAAGGACACCGCGGATACAGAAGACAGGGCTGCTCCTTACGGGACTCATAAAAGAGCTTCTCCATGCCGAAAGGATACAGATATTAGGGGCTGCGGAGATAAGGTATCTCAACAACCTTGGCGAGAAAAAAAGAAGAGAAACCCTCAAGGTCTTTCCACGCAGTGTGCCAGCAATAGTGATAACGAGGGGGCTGCGTCCACCCAAGGAGCTTCTCAAGTTTGCTGAGAATGTTGGAATACCCGTTCTTGCCACACATCTGACCTCTTCTGTGTTCATAGAGAGGCTCATAAGGTTTCTCGAAGAAAAGCTTGCTCCTACAACGATTGTTCATGGTGTGCTCGTTGACATACTCGGCATAGGGGTGCTCATAACAGGTAAAAGCGGGATAGGAAAGAGCGAGTGTGCCCTTGACCTTATATCAAGGGGCTACAGGCTCGTTGCAGACGATGCGGTGATTGTAAAAAAGATATATCCCTCAACCCTTTTCGGTATGGCATCGGATAAGATACCCTACCACATAGAGGTCAGAGGGATAGGCATAATGAATGTTAAGGATATATTCGGCATTACCGCCATAAGAGAGAAGAAGCAGATGGATATGGTGGTAGAACTCGTCAACTGGGACCCAAAGGGCGATTACGAAAGGCTTGGTTTTGAAGAGAAGACCTGTGAGATACTCGGCGTGGAACTGCCACACCTTAAGGTGCCTGTAAGCCCCGGACGAAGTGTGGCGACCATAGTTGAGGTGGCAGCAAGAAATCAGCTGCTCAATATAATGGGTTATCCCACAGGGGAGAAACTTCTGGAGAATCTCATACCACCTGCACCACAAAAGAGGTTTAAGAAGGTAAAGGGTTGAGGTATATACAGCTTGTAGTGCTCACAGGGCCCTCGGGGGCTGGAAAGAGCACCGCAATAAAGGTGCTCGAAGATATAGGTTTCTTCTGTGTGGATAATCTGCCCGTAACACTGCTACCAAAGTTCCTTGACATAATAGCCCAGAGCAAGGAGATTACAAAGGTAGCCATTGTGGTGGATGTGAGGGAAAGAGGGTTTCTTAAAGAGTTTCCATCCATCTATAGGGCTATAAAGGAGGAGGGCTACAGGGGAGAGCTGATATATCTCGATGCAGACGATAGCGCACTCGTAAGAAGGTTCAGCGAGACGAGAAGAAGGCATCCCCTTGCAGATGTGGATAGCCCGCTCGAAGGAATAGCAAAGGAGAGGGAGCTTCTAAAGGAGCTTAAAGCCAGTGCAGATAGAATTATAGATACAACACACTTTACGGTTCACCAGCTGAAGGAATACATAAGGGAGTACTTCTCCACGCCGGTCGACGAAAACCGTATGATACTGAATCTGCTGTCCTTCGGCTACCGTTATGGTATTCCTGCAGATGCCGATATAGTGATGGATGTGAGGTTTCTGCCGAACCCTTATTTTGTGGACGAGTTCAAGGGGCTTGATGGAAAGGATGAAAGGGTAAGAGAGTTTATATTCAGCAGAAAAGAGGCTGAAGAGTTTGTGGAAAGGTTCAAAGGGCTTCTGTGCTATCTGGTGCCCCTTTACTGGAAAGAAGGCAAGGCATATCTTACAATAGCCATAGGGTGTACAGGTGGAAAACATCGCTCCGTTGCCATGGTGGAAAGACTTGTGCAGGAGCTCAACGACATGCCGGTGGATGTGCGGAAAAGACACAGGGATATAGAGAAATAGGATGGCTCTATGATAGGTGCAATAGTCATAACCCATGGTGAGCTTGCACGGGCACTTCTGGATGTGGTGGCAGATATAGCAGGAGATGTTACCGGTATAGAGACCATCTCCATAGGGCACAGGGACTCCACAGAGGATGTCTTTGCGCGAATAAGAGAGTCCATGGCACGCATAGATCAGGGTGACGGGATAGTAATATTTACCGATATGTTCGGTGGAACGCCAACCAACATAGCCCTTACCTTTCTTGAAGAGGGCAGGGTAGAGGTGGTTGCGGGGGTGAATCTGCCGCTTCTTATCAAGTTCGTGAACAAGAGAAGTGAGATGGGGTTCAAAGAGCTTTTAGGTAAGCTAAGTGAAGAGGGCAAGAAGAGTATAATATTCGCAAGCAAGATGCTGAAAGGAAAGAAATGATTCTTCTCGTAAGAGTAGACGACAGGCTCCTGCACGGACAACTTCTATGCTCGTGGATACCATTCATGAAGGCAGATATGCTGGTGGTGGTATCTGATGAGGTGGCGAAGGACAGCTTTAAGTCTGCCATCATAAGAGAATGCGGCGAAGAGGGGCTGAATGTGGTTGTAAAAGGTGTAAGTGAGGTTGTAAGGGATGCAAACTGTGGGGATTTCAGGAATGTAAGGGCTATACTGGTAGTGAGAACCCTGAAGGACGCCATGCGACTCTATGAAGAGGGGCTCACCTTCAGCTCTCTTAACCTTGGCAACATACACCACGGAGATGGAGATGGCAGAATGCTCTGCCCATCGGTGATACTCAACAAGGAAGACGAGGAGATAATAGAAAAGCTCAAAGCCCTTGGGGTGAAGATAGACATAAGGGACTTGCCAACCCGTACCCCTGTACCATATATAAAAAGAGAGAATCGGGAGTGATACACAGGGTCGATGAAAGAGGTTGCAAAAAAGACATTTACCATAAAGAACAGACTGGGGCTGCACGCAAGGGCTGCTTCAAGATTCGTGCAGCTTGCCAACAAGTTCGATTCAGATATATTTGTAGAGAAAGACGGTAAAGAGGTGAACGGCAAAAGCATAATGGGTATCCTTATACTTGCCGCTGGCTGCGGCTCCAGAATAACCATACGTGCCTGTGGAGACGATGCACAGAAGGCCATAACAAAACTTGGAGAACTTATAGATAACAGATTTGGCGAAGATGAGTGAGCACAGAAAAGACACCATATTGCTTAGAGGCATCGGGGTATCCCCCGGTATAGTAATAGGCAGGGCATATGTGGTGGATAGCAGGGTGCCTGACACGGTCAAGTATTGCCACATAGATGAGTCTGCCACAGACGAAGAGATAAAAAGATTCGAGCAGGCACTTAATACCTCGAAAGAGCAGCTGGAAAGAATCAAGAGCAGGCTCAAAGAGGAGGGCAGGGGCAAGGAGCACATAGCCATTATAGATGCCTACCTCATGATACTCGGCGACCAGATGCTCATAGATGAGACCAAAAGACTCATAAAAGAGAAGAAGATGAACGCCGAGTGGGCACTCAAGGAGGTGCTCAGAGACATAGTTGAACTTTTCGACAGCATGGACGACCGTTACTTCAAGGAGAGAAGCCAAGACATAGAGCACATAGTGGATAGAATCATTATGAACCTTGCAGGACACAAGCGCACATCCATAACAGAGATAGATGAGCCCTCCATAATAGTTGCACACGAGCTCTCACCAACTGACACAGCCCAGATGTCCAGAACAAAGGTGCTCGCATTTCTTACCGATGTGGGTGGCAAGACATCACACACGGCAATAATGGCAAGGTCTCTGGAGATACCTGCAGTGGTGGGGCTCGAGGATGTAACACGAAAGGTGAGAACGGGGGATACGGTCATAGTTGATGGGCTTACAGGGGCAGTCATAATAAATCCCTCAAAGAGTGTTATAGATGTATACAAAAGGCGCAGCCAGAGGTATGAGCAGTACAACAGGATGCTCCACCACTACAAGGACATGCCTGCCGAAACCCTCGATGGCAGACGCATAAGGCTTCTTGGTAACATAGAGATAGCAGAGGAGATAAACTCACTTCTTGAGCACGGTGCTGAAGGCATAGGGCTTTATAGAAGCGAGTTCCTTTATCTGAACAGGAAGAACCTTCCCACAGAGGAGGAACACCTTGCTGCATACAGCTATGTCGCAAGGCTTATGAGCCCCAAGCCTGTGGTTATACGAACACTGGACCTTGGTGGAGACAAGTTCATCCCCATGGAGCCCTCGGCAGAGATAAACCCTGCCATGGGGCTGCGTGCCATAAGGTTCTGTTTTAAAAGACCCGATATATTCAAAACCCAGTTGCGTGCCATACTGAGGGCATCGAAAGAGGGCAACATAAAGATTATGTTCCCCATGATTTCAGGCATAGAGGAGATAAGAAGGGCAAAGGCATATCTGGAAGAGGCGAAGGAGGAACTCAAAAAAGAAGGTAAAAGGTTTGACCCCAACATAAAGGTAGGGGTGATGATAGAGGTTCCCTCTGCAGCCCTTATAGCCGACCTTCTTGCAAAGGAGGTTGACTTCTTCTCCATAGGAACAAATGACCTTCTACAGTACTCCCTTGCCATAGACAGGGTCAACGAGCATGTGGCTTACCTTTACGAGCCCTTTCATCCTGCTGTATTGAGAATGATAAAGGGGGTTGTGGACTCTGCAAGAAAGTACGGCATAGAGGTGAGTGTGTGTGGAGAGATGGCAGGCGAGATAGAGCATGCCCTTATATTCATAGGGCTCGGTATAGAGCAGTTGAGCATGAACGCAACATCGCTTCTCAAGGTGAAACGCCTTATAAGATCCATAAACTACAGTGACGCACGGGAGATAACCGAAAAGGTGCTCGAGTTTTCCACTGCCATGGAAGTGGAAGGGTTCGTTGCATCAAGGCTCAAGGAGTTCTACAAAGAAGAGTTCTGGAGTGTGTACTGATAGTGTGCGGGGTGAAGATGTCTCGCTCTCTGGAGAGACCTGCCCTTGCGGTCATGTTCAGGCTGCCTTCTGTAGGCAGGGTCAAAACGAGGCTCTGCCCACCGCTTACAGGAAAAGATGCCTTCCACCTGTACAGGCTTTTTCTTACAGACCTTTTCTCGTCTTTCAAGGATATTGAGAAGGATGTGGATGTTTACGGCTTTTACACTCAGGATGGCTTGCTCTCTGCCATGCCAGATGTGGTAAGAGATGTGGCTACTCTGCTGCCACAGAAGGGCACTGGACTTGGCGAGAGGATATTCCATACCTTCTTACAGCTCTTCTGGCTTGGCTACAGACGGATTGTAACCATAGGAAGCGACAGCCCTGATATGCCACTGGGACACATTGAGAAGGCATTCGAGGTGCTCACAGAAAAGGACTGTGTTATAGGACCTGCAGAGGATGGAGGCTACTATCTCATAGGGCTTAAGTATCCATGGAGGACTCTCTTTGTGGATATACCGTGGAGTACAGAAGGTGTTCTTGGGTGTACCCTGAAGAGGGCGGCTTATCTTTCAATAGGCTGTAGCCTTATAGACGAATGGTACGATGTGGACGACCTTGAGGGGCTTGAAAGGCTTGTGGAAAGAAATGGCAATAGGCTACTGAGTTCTACTTTTGCAGGAGAACTGCTGGATGTCTCTTGAAAAGAGTAAACCCTTGAGCGTGGGGCTTGCCCTTGGTGGTGGCGCTGCAAGGGGCTGGGCACACATAGGAGTAATAAGGGCTCTTGAGGAAGCAGGTATTTCCATCCATTCTGTGGCAGGCACGAGCATAGGGGCACTGGTTGGAGCCATCTACTGTTCGGGCAGGCTCAAAGAGCTTGAGCGCATAGCAGACGAGTTTCACCTGAAACAGCTTCTCTACTTCGTGGATGTAGTCTTTCCACGGTCAGGGCTTATAGATGGAAAGAAGATAGTGGACTTCGTCAAGGAGCTTACAGGCAGTCCTCCTGTAGAAGAGCTCTCCATACCGTTCTGTGCCATAGCCACAGACCTTGCCACGGGCAGAGAGGTAAGGATAACAGAGGGAGACCTTCTCGATGCCGTAAGGGCAAGCATATCCATACCGGGCATATTCACACCCCTCGTAACCGATGGCAGGATACTGGTTGATGGTGGGCTTGTAAACCCTGTGCCAGTGGATGCCACGAGAGAGCTCGGGGCAGACTTTGTCGTAGCTGTGGACCTTAACTACCGAACAGGCAGGGTTCAGCTGGAAGAGGCGGGCAAGAAAGCAAGAAGACCTTTGAGAAGGAATCGTCTTTCACGGCTTATATCGGAAAGACTCCACATAGAAGAGGTGCCCGGTATATCCCAGATTCGCGAGTGGTTCGAAAGAACCACCCCCACCATATTCGACATAGTGGTTGCCTCAATAAGCCTTATGGAAGTGGAGATAACCCGTATGCGTCTTGAAGAAAGTCCTCCAGAGCTTCTTATAAGGCCAGAGCTCTCGCATGTAAACTTTTTCGAATTTTACAGAGCAAAGGAAATAATAGCCGAGGGCTACAGGGCAGCCTTCGAGGCACTGGGTAAAATTGGTATGGGCTGACCAATTGCCGCTTCAATTGCTCCTTCTTTTGAACATCTGTTTGTGCAGGCCGTATTTCTCAAGCTGTCTGCTAACCGTTCTGGTGCTTACCCCCATAAGTTTCGCCACCCTCTTTATACAGCCACCTTCCTGACGCATGTAGTGTATAAGATATGTCTTCTCCAGCTCTTCGGTAACACTCTTTTTGGCTCTCAGGTAGGGAACATTCAGGGGCATTCTGTCGAAGAGCTTTAGCCTTTCCTCGTGAGACGGCAGTTTTGCGAGCCTGTCTATCCACCGTTTAGGGCTCATGAGCACGGTCCTTTCTATAACATTCTTGAGCTCCCTCACATTGCCGGGCCAGTCGTACTCGAGCATCTCGCTTATCACCGATGGTGCGAAGCCCTCTATCTTTTTGTCGTATTGCCGTTTGAACACATCGAGGAAGTAATTGGCAAGAAGTATTATGTCCTCGCCCCTTTCACGCAGTGGCGGCAACTCTATGGGCACCACATTAAGTCTGTAGTAAAGGTCCTTTCTGAACCTTCCTTCTTTTACCGCCTCTTCGAGGTTTCTGTTGGTAGATGCTATTATTCTTGCCTTGAGTTTTATAGACTTTATACCACCTACCCTTTCGAATTCCTTCTCCTGTAGCACCCTTAGAAGTTTTGCCTGCAGGTCAAGGGGCATGTCGCCTATCTCGTCAAGCAGTACGGTGCCCTCGCCAGCAGACTCAAGTTTACCTATCTTTACCGTGTGTGCCCCTGTAAAGGCTCCTTTTTCGTGGCCAAAGAGCTCACTTTCAAGCAGTGTGGGCTGTAGAGCTGTGCAGCTTATCCCTACGAAGGGCTCGTTCCTTCTTTCTCCTGCATTGTGTATTGCCCTTGCCACCAGCTCTTTTCCTGTGCCTGTCTCACCACGGATGAGCACCGTGGAGTCTGTGTGGGCTACCACGTCTATTAGCTCGTAGATTTCGCGCATCCTTTTGCTCTTTCCTATGAGCGAGTGGAAGGCTTCGTAGCCAGTGAGTTTCTTCCTTAAATCCTTTATCTCCTCTGCGAGTTTTTGTTTTTCCAGAGCATTCTTAACCCTTATTAGAAGCTCGTTCCTTGATATGGGCTTACATAGAAAATCACTCGCCCCTTTCTTCATCACCTCAACGGCAAGGTCTATATCGCCATAGCCTGTAAAGACTATGACAGGCACAGGGTTTTTTCTATTTCTGGCAACATTGAGCACCTCGATGCCATCCACAGATGGCATCTTTATGTCTGTAAGTACAAGGTCCACATCGGGTATCGTCTCGAGTGTCTTTATAGCATGTATAGGGCTTGTAAATGTGGCAACCAGATAGCCTTCCTGCTCAAGGATTTCGGCAATATCCATGCATACCCTTTCGTCGTCGTCCACTACCATCACTTTATACATTTGCATTCCAAACCTAGTTAGTTTTTTTCGAAGCAGCTATGTCTG